>CAZNRJ010000240.1:0-6452 GCA_964574945.1 uncultured Ohtaekwangia sp.
GCTTAATATCAACGTATAATACTAACTGATCCCTTCACTTCATTAATACAGCTACCTCTAACAGTATAAAAATAAACCCCAGCACTTAAACCTTCCCCATTCCAATCATTTTGGTAATTGGATGAAAAGAAAACTTCCTTACCCCATCTATTTAAAACCAATAAGGAAATACCATTAATAGGGGTTTTACTTAAAACAAAAAAATCATTGTACCAATCATCATTTGGAGTAATTACATTTGGAATTGAATCTAATTTTACGAAGGAAGTTTCAAATAAGATTGTATCTGAAGCTTCACCGCAGACGTTTTTAGTTTTTACCCAATACTCACCAAAATCAAGCACCTGAAATGAATCCTTTGTAGAGCCGTCTTGCCACAGAAATTCAAAATCAGTTGAGCCGGAATAGGGCTTGAGCATGGTTGGTTGAAATGGACAGATAGTTTGGTCATCACCTAGAGAAAAATTAGGAGGTGATTGATTAAATGAGACATTAATCGTATCTCGACTCACACCACAAGAGCTTGTCATTCTTACCCAATATTTTCCTGACTGTGAAACTGATATTTTAGATGCTGTTGAACCTGTACTCCAAAGGAAAGAGATATTTGTATCTGCAATTTTTGTATCAATGATGAAATCACTTTTATCGCAGAGTAATACATCGGAGTCCAAGTTAAGCTCTATCACAGTCCCAGGTATCTTTAAATATTCACCACGTTGAGACTGATTAAGTACAGGAAGTCCGATTGGATACCACTGCGGAGCGCTATTATCAAATCTTAAATTTGTATTACACAATATACCTTCCTGATCAAGCATTACAACCTCGTATTTGTTATTATTATCTAAACTTGCCAGAAAGACTCCAAAGTAAGGTTTGTCAAATAGTGAAAGATTAAGGCCATTCGTCTGACTGGGTTGATAAGTAACCGAATATATATGCAACCCTTCAGGATTGCCTTGTAAATTACTGACCCTTATCCTTTCAAATCCTTCATTCATTTCCATTGATAAATTCGACCAATTTGATTTATAGTCATAGATAGATTTATCTCCAATAGGAGCACCCGAAAATACTCGGGTCTGACTGCCTTGTAAGACTCCATCATGCCCACTTGGAGAACTGTCATTAACCACACTCCCTCCCAATTCATTAAAATTCCAATAACCAATTAGACCTGGTTCATTTCCAATAAGTTTCGTACACATTGTATTGCGAATTTCTTCAGCCGAAAATGATTTATTCCATACCCTCACTTCATCAATTTTACCTTTATAATGGAATGTTTGATTGTTACTGAACCAGTATCCTATTTTGGCAATATCAGAAGTGGTCGCGCTCATTGGGTCATTTGTAAATCCAGAGTAAGCACCACCAACATTAATGCCGTTGATAAATAAATCCATATCAACTGCTCCTCGTATTATGCCAGTAACCTGTACCCAACGATTTGAAATATTTGGAAAATTGGCCGTCTTACTTCGTCTAAATGCCGGATCATTTTCACCAAAGCCATCCCCGTAACCAATTGACATTGATGTTGGCTGGACTATCAACCAAAATCCGTTATACAAGGGAGCATTGTCTTGACTTGCAAATACCGGAGCCCAGTTGGAGACACCTTGATCAATATTGACCCATGCCGAAACAGTGATTGGGAATTGGAGATTATCATAAATATTTCCAAGATCAATATAATTAACATTTCCGTCCATTTGAAGCCCCCTACCTGATCCAACATTATCAGTTTGAGCAATTGAATTAATAAAAAGGGCTTGAATTACAACTAAAAAATAAAATCTAACACTCAGCATGCAGGGGCTATATAATCTATTCTTAAACTTGCGGTAAAATTAGGAAGATTTACTCAATTTGAACTCATGATCCACTCCTCTAAGCAGAGACGTTTTAATAAAACTCTAGAATTCGTTAACAAATCCTTACAACCTCCATCTCATATTCTAGACTTAGGAACACAGAATCATTTTTCTGAGATATTAGAATCAAAGGGATTTAAAGTAACAAATACAAATGGTGAAGATCTTGATGTAACCACAGCATCAATCGAGAATATTAATGCTGATTGTACTACAGCATTCGAAATTTTTGAACATCTCCTGAATCCTTTGGGAGTTTTAAAAGCAATAAAATCAGAACGTCTATTTGCCAGCATCCCACTTTCACTCTGGTTTGCAAAAGCATACCGAAACAAGAATGATCGTTGGGATCAACATTTTCATGAATTTGAAGATTGGCAATTTGATTGGTTGCTTGAAAAAGGGGGTTGGGAAATAGTGCGCAGTGAAAAATGGACAAGTCCAACCAAAATTAATGGTATTCGTCCAATACTTCGCCAGTTTACACCTCGCTATTACATTGTTGAAGCCCGGAGAAAAAAATGAAGAAAATCCTGATCCTTGTCTTCAACGATTTAAATCATGACTCACGGGTCGTGCGCCAAATCAACTTTCTTAAAGATCAATATAAAGTCACCGTAGTATGTTTTGATGCTCCTTCAAATATGAATGTTGAAGTGATTAGAATTAAGCGCATTAAACCAGAATTTTTTCAAAAAGCAATAACATCATTCTTCTTACTAGCCTGGTTGTTCGAACAAGCATTTCAAACTCTTTATGATTCTCCCGAAATTAGAAGTCAGCTAAGGCAACGAGAGTTTGATCTAATCATTGCGAATGACATTGAGTGCTTGCCTTTAGCTACGCGAATAAAAAAAAGAGAGAAAATTTTGTTTGACGCACATGAGTTTGCTCCCAGGCATTTTGAGGATAAATTGGTTTGGAGAATATTCTTTCAACGATTCAATCAATATTTATGTAAGAAATATTTGCCACTGACGGATGCCATGCTTACCGTGGGTGAAGGACTTGCTAAAGAATATCAGAAGTTCTATCCAGTAAATCCAATCATACTTACCAATGCCAACTACTACGCAGATTTAAAACCATTACAAGTAAATCCAACTTTCATCAAACTCATTCATCATGGCGCAGCCAACCCATCGCGACAGCTTGAAATCATGATTGAGATGATGAACCACATGGACGAGCGATTCATGTTAGATTTAATGCTGATAACCCCATCCATTGCAAATAAAAAAACAAGAGTCTATCTCGATAAACTAAAAAGTGAAGTCCAGAAAAATCCAAGAATCAGAATTATTGATCCCGTGAAAAGTGATAAAGTTGTAGACTTTATCCATCAATATGATATTGGTATTTTCCTACTCCCACCCATAAATTTTAACTATGCGAACACGCTACCAAATAAATTCTTTGATTACGTTCAAGCGCGTTTAGCCATTGCAATAGGCCCAACTCCAGAAATGGCAAAACTTGTAAGACAATTCAATTTAGGGATTGTATCTGATGAGTTTACAGCCCTTTCGTTAGCTAAGAAGATTAATTCTCTATCCGATAAAGAAATTTCCATATTCAAGGAGAATGCAAATCAAGCAGCAGAAGAACTTTGCGCAGAAAAAAATAAGAAAATTTTAAACGACCTTGTAGAGAATCTTTTAAAGTAATAATAGGTTACATGGGCATCGTTATCCGTCAAAGTATTTATTCTACCATCATTGCTTATGCAGGTGTGGCGATTGGTTATATCAACTTGCTCTATCTATACCCAAAGTTTTTGTCATTAGAGCAAGTGGGACTTTTTAGAACCATACAGGATGCAGCCATCTTGTTTTCACCCTTTGCACAATTCGGGCTTACACAAAGTATTTTCAGGTTCTATCCGCAATTGGTAAAAGACAACAGGACATCTCACACATTCATCACGTTGATGATGTTGTTAGGATTGGCCGGGTTTGCTATTTTCTTTCTTGTCTTCAAGGTTTTTGAAGCACCGCTACTCTCCTACTTTCAGGACAATGCAAAGGAAATTATTCAATACACTTCTTTAGTACTTTGGCTAACACTGATTTTAGTAATGATCGCTGTGCTGGAAGCTTTCTCACGATCATTATTGAAAACGGTTATCCCAAACCTGCTACGCGAAATAATGGCACGGTTGTTCCTTTCCGTTCTTGTCCTGATTTATTTTTTGGGGTTTATCTCATTTGATCAATTTATTATTGGGTCAGTGATCAGTTACTTGACCTGGTTGTTGATTTTGGTTTTCTATTTATGGCATCAAGGCGAACTGACACTGCAAACTGATTTTAAGTCGCTCGATCAAACCAAGTTCCCTGAATTATTCAAATATGGGTTGTTAAGTTTTGCGGGCATGGCCGGATTGATTTTAATAGGTAAAATTGACAGCATGATGGTAACGGCCCTGCTTGGACTAAGCGCCAACGCTATTTACACTACAGCATTTTATATGGCCACCGTAATCGAAATCCCAAAACGGGCATTAAGCCAGATTACCATGCCATTAATCTCGCGTGCCTTTGAACGCAATGATTTGAACGAAGTCTCCTCGCTCTATCGCAAAACATCCATCAACCAATTTATTATTGGCTCACTTATATTGATTGGTGTTTGGGTAAACCTTGATAATCTTTTTGTCCTGATGCCGAAGGGTGACAACTATTCGCTTGGAAAGTGGGTGGTGATTATTGTCGGTTGCGGTAAATTAATGGATATGATTTTTGGGCCGAGCAGCGAAATCATTGTGCTCTCCAAGTACTACAAATTTAATATCGTGCTGATCTTAATGCTGGCTGTTCTCGTTATTACTTCCAATACGTATTTGATACCGCGTTATGGCATTGAAGGCGCAGCCTGGGGAACCGCTTTTGCTCTTGTGACATTCAACGCTGTTAAGTATATCTTTATTTATTCGAAGTTTAAGATTCAGCCCTTTGATGTTGCTACGGTTAAAGTCCTGATCATTACGTTAATTACGCTGGCAGCAAACATGCTTCCCCTGAAAATGGAACTTGTTATTCTTGAGATGCTGATTCGATCAGTACTTACAACCATACTGTTTAGCAGTTTTATTCTGATCACGAATGTTTCGCCAGAGGCCAATGAGTTGTTTAAGAAGGGGATCAGGATTTTTAAATTAAAGTGAGCGGGTTTCTAAACCGCAAAGTCGCAGAGGCGCGAGGATAGAACAATGCTTTGTGTAGGTTTAAGTTTAGCCTTGAGAAACAAAGAAAGGTTAAGCATCCAAACCTTCTAAAATCTTAATCAGCTCCAACGTTAAATGTTTTCTTGAATACAATTCGATTCCCGCTGCTTTTTTTTGTGATCCTTCCTTCCAGCTTTGGTAATAACGCAGCAACCCAGATTTAATTCCATCTATATCATCGCGTTCGCAAATCACCCCTGCACCTGTCTTGGTTAGGATATCAGCAGCATCACCTGCTACAGGACCGATTCCTAAAATGGGTTTGCCTGAAGCGAGGTATTCGAAAAACTTACCCGGTAAATTTCCGGGCGCAAGGTGTGTATGCGCCAATACTAACAATTGCAAATCAGTGGAGCCATAGCCTGCCAACAATTGAGCATGTGGCATGTGATCCTGAAATTTAACAATGCCAGAGAGTTGGTCATCAGTCGCCACATAATCTTTAAATGCAGCATTTACTTTGCCGATAAACTCAACCGTTACTTGTGTTTGAAATTCAGAAGTTGAGATACATACTTGCTTTACGGCCTCCATTACAGGTCGTGGATCACGCAGTTCGTCTACGATGCCCACATGTCGGATAGTAAACTTTTCAGTGCGTACATTTTCAATTCCGGAAAAGTCATCTTCATCAAACCCATTGGTAATCAAATCCACTTTTCGTCCACCCGATTTTTCAAAACGATTTACATGATAAGGTGCAATAGTGATCACCCGGTCTGCCTTAGTTAAAACTTCCCGTTCCAATTTTTGATGTTTCATCCGCGCAAGCGAAGTAAGGGACAGTGTGTCTAATAAATCCCATTCACTCCACGGATCACGAAAGTCAGCTATCCAATGTAGCGCAGGATTTTTTTTCTTCAACCGTAAACCGATCAAATGAACACTATGTGGCGGACCGGTCGTTATGATTTTATCAATGTTGTTGCGAACAATGAAGTCTGCGAGGTACGTAACAGAAGGCTTCACCCAAAACATACGGGCATCAGGTATAAAAAAATTGCCCCGCACCCAGGTACTTATATTTTGAAAAAGTGATTTCTTTCCTGTTGAGATAAAGTCAACCTGTTGTGGATTCTTCTTTCCAAATAAAGACGAGAGTTTAAAAAACAATTGATACGGCTCCCAAATTGGAAAACGGATAACTTCCACGGTGGCCGGCACATCTTTTAATAAAGATTTGTCCTCGATTGTAAAAGAAGGATTCTCAGGGGTAAATACATAAGGCTCCCAACCCGATGGAACCAAGTACTTTACAAACTTCAGCCAACGCTGCACCCCACTACCACCGCTCGGAGGCCAGTAATATGCTATGATCTATACCTTTTTGTTAGTCATCGCGCTGT
>CAZNRJ010000241.1:0-767 GCA_964574945.1 uncultured Ohtaekwangia sp.
CAAAAGGAGACCTGAGCCGCAGGGCTGTTATGTATGAATTGTTCGGGCTTTCCTTTCGGGAATATCTTCAGCTTACAAATTCAGGCACGTTTAGCGCTTTCACGTTGGATGACCTGATCAGTGATCACATAACGATTGCACGCCAGATCACGGAAGGGTTCCATCCGCTGGAACATTTTAAGAATTATTTAAGGCATGGGTACTATCCCTATTTTATAGAAAATACAGAAACGTACTCTCAAAAGCTGTCGGAAACTATTTCACTGGCGTTGCACAACGATCTGCCTGCCCTGCACGACATTAGCTATGCCAGCGTGGAGAAGATCCGCCTGCTGTTGTATGTCATCGCAGGGTCAGTGCCCTTTAAGCCGAATATCAGCAAGCTCAGCGAACGCACCGGGGCAACACGTAACACGCTTGTGCAATTTTTGAAATACCTTGAAGACCTTCGGATCGTGCGCGGACTTTACTCCTCTGCGAAAGGGATCAGCTTGTTGCAAAAGCCGGAAAAACTGTACCTGCATCATCCCAATCTTCAATATGCGCTGGCCGATCAAAACAGTAATACGGGCAGTGTGCGGGAAAGTTTTTTTGTGAACCAGGTAAGTGTAAGGACACCCGTGTTATATATTAACGAGGGTGATTTTGCAGCAGGCCATTATCTTTTTGAAACAGGTGGAAAGGTAAAACCCGGAAACAAATAGCGCACCTGGAAAATGCTTATGTTGTAGCGGATAACCTGGAGATCGGAAACGGGCAGCGGATTC
>CAZNRJ010000241.1:777-6430 GCA_964574945.1 uncultured Ohtaekwangia sp.
GCTTTTTGGTTTTCTGTATTAAATTAATTTTAAACATCACCATGATTGCAGGCCATTCTCATACGGAAACCGATGAATGCTGCCGGGAAATATTAGCTTATATTTTTTCGGGTTATGAAACGTTCATTGCCCGTATTGCCCCGCAAGGTTGGGACAAATCACCGTTTAAAAGATTCCGGCATCCTACTGCCGAACAGCAATATGAAGAATACAAGACCATCACCGATAATATCGCCCGTTTTCAAAAAAAGAACCCGGCCATTACGACAAATCTTTAGCCGATTTCCGGAATGATTTTAAAGAAGAGAGCAACATGCCCGAAGATTGCATATATATTATCGGGCAGGCTGTGTACGACATTTTTTCCAATAACCATAAAGTAATAAGCGCCCGGAATAAAGTGTATGACCTGGGTTCCATGCGGGGAAGCGGCAGTTTTATCGCGGAATTCCTTAATGGATTTTTCCCCGAACTCAATCTTGCATACGATTACATTGATTTTTATATGGGAAGCTTCTTCCTGCACAACCGCGCAGACATGACGCCATTCTATGAATTTATCTTTACCCGATTGAAGGAGAAAAGTTGTTCGTGGAAATATTCGTTTCCACGGTTGTATGCAACGGACTTGCGTCATTTAAAAAAAGATGAACCTCCCGAAGAATACGATCCGCAAAAGTCTGTTTTAAAAGAGATCGAGGATGTTAAAAAAGACCGGGAGGTAGCGAAAATGCGCCAGGATATGGAAGAAGCTTATCAGCAGGAACTCGAAGCAGCAAGACACAAGCCACCGCCACCCATAGTGCAGGCGTATAAAAACATTTTTGGAGTGTTTCCGGAGGAATTTCCCCGGTAAGAATTACTATTCTGTTGTTTTGCGTAGGGTTAGAAATAACCGATTCACTCCAGCCAAAATACCTTGCCAGCCTTCTTGATCAGTTCAACTGAGTTTTTAGCTTCAAATTTTTGAAGCAGGTTTTTGCGGTAACTCTCTATGGTATGCCCGCTCAGTTTTAATTTATAAGCAGTTTCTTTTGTTGAACTGCCCTTTGCCAGGCAAGCCAGCACTTCACGCTCCCGATCCGTAATTTTCTGCCGTACATTGCACAGTTCCAATCTGTCAGGAAATAATTGAAAATATTTTTCCTTGATTGCCAGCAATACGCTTTCAATAATGATCTGCTTCCTATCCACATGCTCCCTGCTTATGCCGTGTATGTTAATCCAGTTGCCTAAAATAAGATAGGAATCATGCTGCCCAGGTTTATAATCAATGAAGGCAGAAGTATGAGCAATCGGTACTTCATATCCATCGGCATGCGTAAGACCAGCCTCTACGTGTGCCAGCAGCGGGGCTTGAATGTGAAGGGGATGTGCGCTTAATTTACTCAAATGATTGCGGAGTGACTGATATATATGATCCACCCAGTGAGGTGGCGTAAGTGATTGGAAATACAGCAATCCATGGCTATTTAAAAAATTTTGCTGTGAATGCCCCAGTACGTTCTCAACGCGTTTGCTCATCCACAACCAATCATGATCGTGTAACCACACCAATCCACAGAACGTATCGGGTATCGATTCCAATTGCTTTAATAACACTTCCAACTGCTTTCGTATTGAATTATCTTCACCTGGAAATGCATCGATAAATTTATTTATCATAAGCCAGGGGTAATGATGCGGAAAAATTTAACACCCTCCCTACCCGAAATAATTTATGTTCAAATCCGTTAATATCTTCCACGCTTTGGGCTGAGATATCAAAATTCATTTTGATCGTCTTCCAAGGGAACAATAGCATAGAATAAATTGGGTATGGATACGACCCAAACAAACAAATCTTAGAGCGCTTGCTAATAATGCCCGGAGGCTTTTGGATGAATTTTACGAGGTATAGTATACTCATTGATGTACGAAGTATAGTGGATGCCTCCTCCCCACAGCCCTCTGCTTCTTAAAGTTAATAAAATACATCAAAAAATAAACTCACCCTTTGGGTTAATCAAGATTAACAATCCTGCTTCTTACTTGTTTTAGAAATGATTTGTTGCTACGCGGGGTTGAGAATCCTTCGAATCTCAAGTAGAGAATGGGTATAGACTTTTGAATCAACCCTCAAAATTCCATCCTCCAACAAATGGTCGATACGAACATGGCCATCAGCATGAATAATCTTTTGATCGTCTAAGATAATTCCTGCATGCAAATGCTTCTTGGAAAGATCGTGAAAGAAAGCAACATCTCCCGGAAGAGCATCTTCCAGCTTTTCAATTTTTTTCCCTACCGTGATTTGCCCATCCAACTGTCGTGGGAGCAGGAACCCGGAAATTTTATATACGTTTTGAATAAACCCGGACGCATCAATACCAAAAGGACTTTTCCCCCCTGCTAAAAACGGAGCGTTCAAATACTTTAGCGCCACATTTTTCACAAACTCAACTTCTCTTTTTTGCCCCAAACTTTTTGCCTCGCCATTAAAGGCAAACTGCTCTTCAATTTTAAACAACTCTGAGTTTGAAATGGGAACAATGCTTCCCAACAAAATAGTTAACGGACTCTTTTTGAAAAGCAAACTGCAGGTGAGATCAGTCGTGATTTTAAAGTTAGCGTGGTTGATCTGGTCAAAATATTCCTGGGTAATTCCATGATGCTGGTCGGCACTTAGCCAGCCTGGTGTGCCATCAAAATGAATTCTTATGTAGATCCATTCTTTGTGATCGGTTGCATTAAGTACTTCGTAATGATCGCCAAACAGCAATTGAGTAATTATGGGAGCATGTTCCTCCGGCCTTTGGCGAATCGATACCAAAGACAACCTGCAAACTCCATACCCTAATACTTCCATGCTAATACTTAACCGATTTTAATTCTACTCAACTCCCGTTTGATGTCTTTCTCTTTAATTGTGTTTCTCTTGTCGTGCGATTTTTTTCCCCGCGCCAGCGCAATCTCTAATTTAGCAAGACCCCTGTCGTTAATAAACAATCTGATTGGTACTAAGGCCAATCCTTTCTCCTCCGACTTTGCTTCCAGCTTACTTAGCTCCGATTTCTTCATCAGGAGTTTACGCTCACGCGCCTCTTCATGATTATAATGCGTTCCTTGCGCATACGGAGTTATGTTAATTCCCTTGGCAAAAAATTCACCTTTGCTAAAATAACAATATCCGTCTTGTAAATTGACTTTTCCTTCACGGATTGATTTTATTTCTGTGCCCCGTAAAACAATTCCCGCAACAAACTTATCCAGCAATTCATACTGAAAGGATGCCTGTTTATTCCGGATATTAACCGTATTTGAAAATCTCTTTTCTGCCATATCAATTATCTATCCGTCAGGCAAATAGCTCTTTTAACCTGTCTTTTTTCAACATCTTTTGTCCGGTCTTACCGGTGGCAATCATTCTCCTTTCGCAAACCGCTTCAATCATACAAATTAATTCGTTACCAAGTACGGATTCTACAGTGGCAGTTATTACAACTTCCTCGCCAATTTTTGCGGGACTGTGATGCGTGATACTTAAAAAAGTGCCTACACCTTCTTCATCCTCTTCCTTCATCTCCAGAAAAAATAGCCTGGATGACCACTCGAAATCGCGGGCCAACGCAAAGGTTGAATAAACCGGGTGCAAAGTCTCGTCATGAAAGGTAGCCAAATCCAATTCATTGACTTTTTTCACATACACCTTTTTATCTCCTGGTTTAAAAATGAGTTTCATGCTGGCTTAGATTGAAAGGTTAGCTAAAGGAGCCACATCCAATGCGCTAAACTTATTCTGGATGAATTTATAATGAGCAGCCATTGCAATCATAGCTGCATTGTCAGTACAATATTCAAAATCGGGAATAAATATTTGCCAATTGTATTTCCCGGCATATTCCTTTAATGATTCCCTTAATCCCGAATTTGCTGCAACACCTCCGGCAATAGCCACTTGCTTTATTCCGGTTTCCTCAGCCGCCTTTTTCAGTTTCGTCATTAACATTCCAACCAAATGTTTTTGCAAGCTTGCGCAGATGTCATTTCTGTTTTTCTCAACAAACTCAGGGTCTTTTAATTTATTATCCCGAAGAAAATATAGAAAAGCTGTCTTGATGCCGCTGAACGAAAAATCATAACCGGGAATAATGGTATCCGGAAATTGAAATGCATTTGAGTTGCCTGACTGGGCATATTTATCTATTAAAGGCCCACCCGGATAAGGAAGTCCTATAATCTTTGCAGCTTTATCAAATGCTTCCCCGGCTGCATCGTCACGCGTTTCACCGATTACTTTCATTTCCAGATAACTTTCAACCAACACTATTTGAGTATGGCCTCCGCTTACCGTTAAGCAGAGAAATGGAAAGGAAGGTTTGGGATCGGCAATGAAGTGAGCCAGCACATGCGCCTCCATGTGATTCACTTCGATGAGCGGAACATTCAACGCTACGGCCATTCCTTTGGCGAACGACACACCCACCAGCAATGAGCCCAGCAACCCGGGGCCTCTTGTAAAAGCAATGGCATTTAAAGATGCGGATGAAATACCTGCTGATGTCATTGCTTCGTTTACAACCTGAAGAATATGTTGTTGATGAGCCCTCGAAGCAAGCTCAGGAACCACGCCCCCATATTTCTGGTGCACTGTTTGTGAGGCAATTACATTATTAAGTACCTTGCCATGTTGTATAATGGAAGCTGAGGTTTCATCACAGGAGGACTCGATGGCAAGAATTACAGGATGCATTTTTTTTAGTAAATGAAACTGCAAGTTATCAAAATTCGTGTTTTAAGCTGGATTAAAAAGATTCTGCTCTATGGAGCCTATCTGTTTTTGATACTGATGGTTTCAGGATTTATTTTGCTCCAAATTCCGGCCATACAGACATCCCTCGCCAACAGAATCACTTCAGGCTTCTCTAAAATATCCGGATTTGAAATTACCTACGACCGGGTTTATTTGATTTGGTACGATCGCCTCGAAATCAGCGGGTTACTCATTAAAGATCCTGCTAAAAATAAGATGGTTGAGATCAATAAAGTACAAGTAAATTTCAGCTTGTCCACATTACTCCTCGGCAAAAACATTAACCTCGATGCAGCCTCTTTAGAAAATGGAAGTGTCAACCTGGTAAAAATTTCAGATTCCGATTCCACAAGAGACTTCAACATCAATCTCTTCATTGCCGAAATCAACAAGCTATCTTCGGGTGATGGAAAGGGCACTCCCCCTAAAGTTAACATTGGGGAGATTGGAATTTACAATACAACATTCACCCTTCATGACCCACAGAAAGATTCGATCCCCAAAGCATTTGATTACAATCATATCACGTTAAAAATTGATGAAGCCAATGCACGTAACTTTAATGTGATCGGAGACACTATTCAGTTTAGATTGAGAACATTAATTGCAGAAGAGAAAAACTGCAAGCTGCCCATTCATAATCTCTCAACTTATTTTCGCGTATCGCAAACTGCCATGGAGTTCACCGGATTAAGTGCGAGCATTGGTGAAAGTAAAATTTCAGATACACTAATCTTTAAGTATAAAAGTTTAGCCGACCTTAATGATTTTAATAACAAAGTCACCTTAAAAGCCTCGCTCAAAAATACGATCCTCTATCCACAGGATTTAGTTCTCTTTACACCGGGTGCAAAGCCGCTT
>CAZNRJ010000242.1:0-6387 GCA_964574945.1 uncultured Ohtaekwangia sp.
TGAGTTTGATTTGAAAGCCGAGACAAAGAAAGTTTCTTTGAGCGATCCCGAAATTTTGTATCCCTGGTTTCGTTATTTCGGTTTGCGCAATTCTCCACTCAACCATAAGAAATGTTATTTAGGTAACTTTAAATCGGAGCCATGCGATTGCCCGGGATATAGGGGCAAGGTGCCAACAAATAATGATGGATGGGCCATGATGGCTCCGGCAAAAACGTATTTTCCGAATGATCTTGGGTTGTATGATGTAGTAGGGAATGTAGCTGAAATGATAGCGGAGGATGGAAAGGCGTGTGGTGGAAGTTGGAATCACCCACCTTCAGAGTCGACAATAAGAAGTATAAATACGTATGCAAATCCTGATGCTGCTGTTGGTTTCAGGGTTTTTATGGAAATTATTGAACAATAGACTTGCGAATGTTTTTTAAAAAGCGACTTACTCATTGCACAGATGAGGAGTTAATGCAAAAAGTTCAGCAGGGGAGTGAAGCAGCGTTGACTGAAATTTATCAGCGCTACAGCACTCCGCTGCTTCGCTATTTTACACGTATGCTTTGGCATGATGCTCATGCCGGACAGGATTTTTTGCAAGACTTGTTTTTAAAAGTAATTGATAACTCAGGTCGATTTGATGCTACCCGAAAATTTTCAACCTGGATTTATTCCGTTGCACACAACATGTGCAAGAATGAATACAGGCGAAAAGAGAATAAAGAATCAATTGTAATACCCATTGAACGAAATAGTTCAGACTTAAGTAATCTTATTGATGAACGTGATTTTAAAAGCAGACTTGATTTTTTGTTAGAGACATTGGATGATGAGAGTAAAGCATTATTCCTGCTTCGGTACGAACAGGAATTTGATCTCGCTAAGATAAGCGACATTCTTGGTATACCGGTTGGCACTATCAAGTCGCGACTATTTTATTTACGAAAGGGATTGAGCAAAGAATTGCGTGAGTATAAAACGATATTAAAAGAAGGTTGATATGATACACATGGATGAACTGGATAAGGTAGAGCAACTGTTGCAGGATAAGAGTTTTGCAGCACTAACGGATGAAGAAAAGACTTGGGTGAGCCAATGGATTGCATCTGAATTGGAATATGAAAATCTGAGAAAATCAGAAACAAAGATTAAGCAATACTTTCTTAAATCTGAAAATGTTGTACCCAAACCAGAAGGATTAAGCGAACTTAAAGCGAGGTTGAATCTAAAACAGTCACAGCCATTAAATTGGTGGCAAGCAAAGGTACCTGCGTGGAGTACACTCCTTGTTGCACTTTGTTTTGGCGTTGGGGGCTGGTTACTAACTTCATCAAGCGATAAAGTTATAACTCAACCGCAGCAAGTACTTACTTCCCTTGTGTATGATACAGTGTATATAGCCTCCAAACCAGATACAGTTTTTGTTCAACAAATAGTGTACAAGGAACATCCTGTTATATTAACTAAATCAGCACAGCAGGTAGATACCAAAAATGCAGTGCCTTCAAATGGAATTAATATGAAAGAGAAGGAGGAGTTAGAGAATTTGCTGGTTTCGGGATCAAGGTAATTTAGTTTGTCAATTTTGATTATTCACTTTAATCATATTGAATGAGTTAAATTTATGAGACTCCTTTTCTTTCTGGTTTTATTTTTAGATACAAGCATTCTTTTTGCTCAAAAAAATGCAGTAATTAAAGAAAGATTTTTTCAATTCTCGATAGTGCCCGGATTGGGAACGAATGGAATGCAACCAGGTAGTTTTGCGAATTATTTTTCTATCAACTTAACTTCTGGATATTCAGCTTCAACTTTATTATTTGAAGTCTCTCCCATTTCTAATCTCAATACAAATAACACAAGAGGATTGCAGATTGCTGGTTTAGCTAATCTTACTGGTGCAAATGCATTTGGCGGGCTTTCAAAGAAGGATAAAGAACTTAAGTTAAAGAATGGATTTTCTTCCTTTTTAAGTGGTGCGCAGATATCTGCACTTACCAATGTTGTGGTTGATGATGCATTTGGAACACAGTTTACAGGAGGTGTTAATTTGGTTAAAGGAGCGTTGATAGGTTTGCAGGTCTCCGCGATATCAAACATTGTATATAAATATTCCTTTGGAGTGCAGACATCTGGACTTTTCAATGTTTCGGTTTCTTCTATTGACGGCTTGCAGATTGCGGCACTTTCTAATTACACTGAGGGCGGCTTGTATGGACTTCAACTTGGATTCCTAAATCAGGCTGGCGAAACAGAAGGAAAAAACTCGTACGACAATACCCAACCTACAGGCGTTCAAGTTGGAATTATAAATAAAACAAAAAAAATGAATGGGTTTCAGATCGGACTAGTGAATATTGCAAAAAGATCTCAGGGTACTCAAATAGGGTTTATAAATATTTATAAAAAGGGAGAGCAGCAGGAAACAAGAGATGGTACTGCTATTGGACTTTTAAACTTTGGTAGCCTTGATTATGCTTCAGTATATGCAAATGAGTTATTTGGTCTTAACTACGAAATATCGACAGGAAATCAGAAAAATTCACGTGTCAAACTAGACCCTAGCAATGTAATTGTTACTAATGCATTGATTTATTCTCATCAATCCTATCACGATGAAAGTTGGGGTGTAGGTTATGGATTGAAGAAAATTTTTACTAATCGATCGTCATTGCCGGGAGCAACTAACTCACGATTTTTTAGTTATGGGATAGACCTACAACACATTAACTTAAACAGGGGCGAGGTTACCAGGGAATTAAGCCTGCTAACTAGACTTAAGGTTATGGCTGGCAAGCGAATTGCACCAAAGTTATTTGGAATCAATTGGTATGCATCTATTAGTTTAAATGGCTACTGGACTGACTCAGAAAATTCAATAGCTCCTGATTTTATCAGTTCGTCAGCAATGGTTGGGCATACTATCCTTGAATATTGGCCAGGCTTTTCACTTGGGCTGCTCTTCCATTAATTCTTGAATAGGTATATTTGGGCTATGCGCTTTGTAGTTTTTCTAATTACGCTTTGTCCAATTTTAAGTTTTGCACAAACTGATTCCTTAGTTAGCACTATACTCACGCCTGACCAAATGCAGGCCGATTTTAATTACTATCGAAGATTGCTTCAGGAAACACACCCAGGCCTGTATAGATACACTTCTAAAAGTCAAATGCAATCTAAACTGGATAGTATTTCTGGATTATTGGATAGGCCACTTCCATTTTATGAATTCTATAAAATTATTGCCGCGTTGGTTTCTGATATTCGTTGCGCTCATACGAATGCTTTACCCACAGAAAATTTTAGATCGTACTTAAATGGAATTAAAACTTTTCCATTTTTTATTTTCCCTATTGAAGATAAATTGTTTGTCATCTTTAATGGTTCGGATGATCAAACCATTAGACTGGGATATGAGTTGCTGGAGATTAATGGAAAACAGGTTGATAGTATTGTGTACACCCTCAAAAGACATTATTGGAGCGATGGCTATAACGAGCCTTCAAAAAATACAGTAATACAAGGTGGATTGTTTTGCCTCTTCTACTACACTCTCATAGAAAGACCAGAAAATTTTCAATTGCGTTTCAAGGATTTGCAAGGGAAAGAATATGATGCTACCGTCCCTGCTGAAAAGTATGATTTATCTGAAAAGAGATTCATTAATAATCCAATAAACAGAAAGGCAGTTGAACTATACAATAAGCGTCATAAATCTCCCTGGCGCCTTTCCTTTTTGGATGATGCAAATGCCACTGCAGTACTGAGATTTGATGGATTCGGAGGTAAGGGAATGAATGATGAGGATGGCGCTAGAGTGGGGATTCAAAAATTTATGAATGAATCATTAAAGAAGATACAGAAGAAAAAATCCAGCAATTTGATCGTTGATGTAAGAAGTAATTCAGGAGGTTGGGATACTCAAGGAATAGAATTATTCACCTATCTCATGAAGGAGGATGAGCCGATTAGATATTACAAGCGTCTGCATGCCGTAACAAATAGTTCTGAGTTTCTGAAATATTCAGACTTGTCGGCTGACGATAGAAAGAATATTAAAGAAGAATTGAAATTAGAGGCAGATGGTACATTTAGTTTATTGGAAGATGAAAATTCAAATTTGAAACTTCAGTATCCAAAGCCCAATCGATTTAAAGGTCAAGTTTATATCTTAATGAATGAACGTTCATACTCTACTGCTTCAGAATTTTTGGCGATTTGTAAGAGCAATAAGGTGGGAATTATGGTTGGAGAGGAGGCAGGAGGAGCTTATGAGGGTGGCAATGGGGCAAGCTTTATTCATCTTTCTTTGCCCCATTCAAAAATTCAGGTAGGAACGCCTTTGGTTTATTATGATAATGAGGTAAGTCCGCCTGCACAAAAAGGAAGAGGTGCGATTCCTGATTATAGAATTATAGGCCAGCCCGAAGATCTTGTAACGGGCTATGATAGACAAATGGAATTTGTAAAAGAATTAATTCGAAATGGTAAGAATGGAAATTAAATGTCCGTTCTTTTAGTCGTATTGACTTCAAGAATAAGATCAGTTCCATAAGCCATTGCCGGAGTTTGGTATCCGGTCTTAAAATTTCCGGCAAGAATTTTTTCAGCGATTAAGGTAGCTGTTATCGCGGTAAGCGTATAGCCACTTACTGTTTCCAATCTGCTTTCGACAGCTTTTCCTGATGAGTCCCAGACTTTTCCCCACAAAAAACTTCGGCCACTTTCCCGTTTCTCATCGCTTGGTCCGGGTTTTTGTTTATCGATTTTCTTTAACATGAAATTTTTCACCCACTGCATGCGCATGAGCCAATTGATATAGCGTGTGCGCTTTGCATTTTTTATCATGCTCGCTGTGGCTCCGGTATACACTTCAATATTAGGAATAGAAGTACTACGCCAGGCGGTAGAAATATCGCCCCAAGGAATACAGAGCGTTGGAGTTTTGAATGAACCGAAATCTACCTCCATGCTCTTCGCGCCTAATTCAAGATGAGCAAGCTTTCCATTTTCACGGATTTGCCCGCCTTCGCCAAGGCCTTCGGTCATACTTTTCTTAGTGCCTCGCGACAAGCCACCTTTCGACATAGTGAAAGCAAGTTGTAAATGCGTTGCCGTTGGCAATCTGTTTTTGAGATGAAGGGCTAAACAATCGGAAGGCACCACATCGAAACCGATTCCGGGCATAATGGTAATGCGGGCTACTTTTGCTTTTTGATCGTACCCTGCCAGTAACTCAAATACCTGGTACTCCCCGGTGATGTCGGTATAGTGCGTTTTAGTTTCGAGGCATGCGTCTGCCATTGCTTTGGCTGTATGCCGGAACGGGCCCGCACAATGAATGACTAATTTTCCTTTCGCCAGTAAATTTTTGAGCGCACTTGTCTCACTGACATCAACTACTTCAAAAGGATAACCCGTTTCATTACTTTGCAGTTGTAAAGCTTCCTTATTGCGGCCAGCCAGAATAACGGATAGATTTTTAGCCTTGTATTCCTTTGCAATCAACTTCCCCGTGTACCCGTAAGAGCCGTAGAGAATGATTGTAGATTCTCTCATTGTCCGTTTGAACGCCCCCGCTCAACTCGTTTAACAAAATATTTTGTATCCCCGCGCCAGGGAAGTGCTACATAACGTTTTATGAAATGCAAACTCACCCGTTCACCATTCAATGCCACTTCCTCAAGGTCTTTAATAACCTGTTCTTCACTTTTTTCTATGGAGAAATCGCGGGTTTCCGCAAAAGGGCTGGTACCCTTCAACGAGCCAAATGATTCTACGGTAATTTTGCCTTCCTGTGTTTTAAAAAGAACACCCTTTTGAGAGATGCTCAACACCTTACCCGCCCAAACACCTTCCTCATAAACACCCCAATAGAGATAACAGAGCGTGGCAATGCCAAGCAATAAGACTACCAGGAGAATTCGTTTAATAACCTTAATAGTCTTGCGGGTTGTTTTTTGGATAAAGCTTTCGTTTTCCATGTGTCATTTCTTTTGGTTTAGCAATTTACTCTTTCTATTCAATCTAAAATAAAAAAATGCAGCCATTGCAATCACCAAAAGAGAAATGAATTGCGAGTTGGAAAGGATGTTTTCAATTAAAAACCCACGTTGAATATCACCCCGGAAAAGTTCCAGCACACCCCGGCCCGCAGCATAAGCAATCAAATAGATTAAAAAGAGCTGGCCGTCAAATTTCTTTTTAGATCGCAGGAAAAGCAAAATAGCCAGCAAACAAAAAATGAACGTAGCCTCATACAATTGAGTGGGGTGTAACATGGTATTGAGCGGTTCTGCCTGGCAAACAGGATTCGTAAAGATTATGCCCAAAAAACTATCCGTTGGCAATCCGTAACAACAACCGGCCATAAAGCAACCGATGCGGCCAACCCCA
>CAZNRJ010000243.1:0-1710 GCA_964574945.1 uncultured Ohtaekwangia sp.
TTAAAGCTTTTTGGTTGTGCTTTGTGCCTGTCTTCTTTACGTATGGAGGGTATCAGCAAACGATGAATTTTGGCAGCGATGTGCCACACGCTGCACGCAACATGCCACGGGCTATCTTTTATGGCATTGCGATCATTCTTTCACTTTACCTGTTAGTCAACTTTTCATACTTCAGGGTGTTGGGGTTTGAAGGTTTAAAAAATTCAACAACACTGGCAGCCGATGTAGCACGCGTGTTGCTGGGCGAAAGTGCCTTTAAGATTGTTGCTGTCATTATGTTCCTTTCGGTGATGGCGTATGTCAATGCTTCCATCATGTCGAACCCGCGCGTGTATTATGCCATGGCCGAAGACAAAGTGTTGCCACCTATTTTCAAGCGGGTAAACAATCGCACGCAAGTGCAGGAATTTGCCGTAACCGTATTTGTTGCTTTTATCGTTCTCACGCTTTTCTTCTCGTCCTCGTTCACGCAAGTACTTAGCTACGTGATGTTCTTTGACAGCATCAGTTTGATTACCGCCTCAGCGGCTATTTTTGTTTTACGGCATCGGGCAAAAAAGAATGGCGACCCGGAAGGGATTTTTAAAATGCGCGGTTATCCGTGGCTGCCGGCATTGTTTATTGTTGTTTATACCTTAGTAAATATCAGTGTGCTTGTTTCGAGCCCGCAAGCTTCACTCATCGGGTTCATTCTTTTCCTTTCAGGGTTTCCACTTTACCTGGGATTGAGGAAACTTATTAAGTAAAGTTTATTTCTTATAGAACCGCCACTCACTTTTGAAATCCTTTTTCAAAGGCTGATTGGTTAAAATAGCGCGTACCATTTCTACAGGCATGCTGCTTTCGCGGAGCACGGCATCATGATATTGTTTATAGGTCATCTTACCGCTATCCACCAATTCTTTTTTCAAGGCATAAAATTGAAAGGCACCGGTCATATAGGCCAACTGGTAGAGCGGCCCGTAATTGGCAGTAAAACTTCTGCGCACCTCACCTTCGGCATTGGCGCGTTCATGACCTACCCGATCGACTAAGAAGTCGATACACTGTTGCGGAGTCCACTTGCCTAAGTGATAATTGAGCGAAAAAATTATTCGCGCACATCGGTGCATGCGCCAGAACAACATACCAACTTTGTCTTCGGGCGAGCGGGGGAAATCCATATCCCATAAAATAAATTCCCAATAGAGCGCCCATCCTTCCGTCCAGAATGGTGTGCGATAGTTGCGATATTCTTTAAAGCGGTTGTTCATAAACCCCTGCAAATGATGGCCGGCAATTAATTCGTGATGAACTGTTGCCCGTGAAAAGTGCGGATTGTTTCCACGCATGCTCATCATTTTATCTTCATGATTCATTTCATCAGTAGGGTACGCAATTTGAAGAACCTCGCCACCGAGAAAGAAAGGACTAATCAATTGCTGGCGGGGCGGCATCATACGCATGCGCCATGTTTCTTCTGCTATAAGCGGAATGGTGATAAGATCATTCTTTTTGAGAAAGGCGACAGACTCTTCATAGAGTTTTAACATCGCTTCAGGCTGCTGGCCTTCGGGCACATAGCTTTGCTTCACTTTTTCCTGGGCTTGTTTCCAATTGTCGCCAAAGCCCATCTCACGCGAAGCCTTCAGCAGTTCGGCATCGCACCAGGCAAATTCTTTATTTGCAATCTCAATCAATTCTTCGGGTGAGTAAGGAATCATTTCGTAT
>CAZNRJ010000243.1:1720-6314 GCA_964574945.1 uncultured Ohtaekwangia sp.
TTTCGTATTGTAACAATCGAATCAATTCATTGCGGCCAATCGGGTTTCCAATAATGCCACTGCCATCGTCCTTAGGAAGGGATGAAGCATCAATTTTGTTTTTTAAAAGCGTGGCATATTTTCCCAACAGGCTATCTAATTGCTGATAGGGCTTGGTTACCCACCAGGTAAAATCAGGATCGTATCCATTATAAAATTCAAAAACACTTTTCAGCGCAGTTTGCTGACCCACTATGGTGCGCGAAGCCTGCGCAGCAAGCGCTGGCGCCAGGTTAGCTTCCTGCGGAAGCTTCTTAATAGTTGCAGTAATGGTTTTTTTAATTTCGTTCAGGTCTTTTGCCACGGTTTCGCTTTTAAGGTGAAGCCCACGCCTGCGCTGTTTCTCTAATTCATAAATGGGATTGCCCATAGAAACATACTTGGCAACCTGGTCGGCTTCCTTGTCTTCCTGATTCAATAGAAACAATTCATTTTCCAGGTTGCGTTTTACCAGCAGGTAGTCAACCTTTCCGCCTACGCTCAACTTGTCAAAAGGCAGCTCTTCTAACTTTTTCAGATAATAGGTATTAAACGTGCGGAACCTTGCCCTTCGCTCGGGCGAACCTTGAATAAAATAAAAACGCTCCAGGCTTCCCCGATCTGCCTGATAGTTGATCATTAAAGAATACACTTCGGTTGGTTGATCAGCTATCTGGGCCTGAAGCAAACAGGAACAAATCATAGCAGAAAGAAAGAGTAGCGTTTTGAGTGAGGTCATAATGGGTTAATTAATTTCTGAAACTACTGGCACAACATGGAATTATCAAATCTTTTTACAGGAGTAATCGGTTAAATTTTAATAATGGAGATTTTCAGTTGTTCGTTTTTCTTTCCCGTACTTTTGTCCCCTTCTTTAAAGCATGCAGCTTCAACTCACTTCCGGCTACAAACAGATTTTGATGATGGCGCTGCCCATCTCGCTGGCCATGCTGGTGCCGCAGATCAACTTTATCACCAACAATATTTTTTTAGGCGCCCTGGGCGAACAGGAATTAGCCAGCGCGGGGATCACGGGAGTTTACTATTTGATTTTTGCCGTTATCGGGAACGGACTCAATAACGGATTGCAAGCACTCATCGCCCGCAGGGCGGGTCAAAACCTGCCAAAGGAAATCGGGCGATTGTTTTTTAATGGCGTTTGGGTTGCGCTGGGAATTGCGGCCTTGGGTATTGGAGTCACCTATTTGCTTGCCCCCACCGTGTTGCGCATGTTTATTCATGATCCTTTAATTGCCGACCAGGTTATTGATTTTTTATTGATCCGTATCTGGGGGCTACCATTTTTGTATTTGTATGTGATGCGCAATGCCTTACTGGTAGGCACCAACCAAACACGTTTCTTAGTGTGGGGCACACTGGCCGAAGCAGTTGTAAACATCGTACTGGATTACGGAATGATTTTCGGCCACTATGGATTGCCCGCGATCGGGTTTAACGGGGCCGCGTATGCATCCATTATCGCGGAGGCATCGGGTCTCTTTGTGATTTATGCCGTCATTCATTTTAAAGGCATACACAAATCGTTTGCATTTTTTGAGCAAACAAAAATTGATTTTTCAGTTATCAGATTAATTCTCACCATGTCGGCACCGCTGATTTTGCAGTTTGCCATCAGCATCATGAGCTGGGAATATTTTTATATTTTGGTTGAGCACCACGGGCCGCGGGCATTGGCGATCTCAAACACGATGCGCAACATCTTTGGGTTGTTTGGTATTTTTTGCTGGGCATTTGCTTCTACCACCAACACGATGGTGAGCAATATCATTGGCCAGGGAAAAACCGAAGAGGTAATGCCGCTGATCAGGAGGATTGTGAAAATGAGCTTAGGTATTTCACTTTTCATTTTCCTGATTTTGAATCTTGTTCCCGGGTTCTTTTTATCTTTTTATAGCCAGGGCGAAGAGTTTGTGGCAGAGGCAATCCCCATTGTTCGCATTGTGTCGGTTGCGTTATTGATGATGTCGGTGGGTACAATCTGGCTGAATGCGGTTACCGGCACAGGCAACACGCGTGTAAACCTGATGATTGAATTGGTTACAATTGTGATTTATTGTGTGTATGTTTTTGCGGTGTTAGAATACTGGAACCTGTCAATTGCCTGGGGGTGGGGCAGCGAATGGGTGTACTGGATCAGTATGTTCTCGATGGCATTTTTCTATATGCGATCCGGCAAGTGGAAGGGAAAGAAGATTTGAACACCGGTTTTTTTGTGTTTTATATAATGGATATACAGGCAATGCTTATATTCGGATGTTGGGTGCAAGTTTTTTGGACAAATTGCACAACCAATCAATGACTTTGAATTTAACAATAAACTATTGACATGTTTAGATACAGTATTTGTGACCCCTTGAAGAGCGAACCAATTGAAATGGGAGAAATTGAGAAAGGAAAAATTCTTGACATCGTGGACAGATTTCCATGGACTGACCTTCTCGACAAAATGAAAGGAGTTAAAGATACCGACATTCATTTTTCACCTTCAGTTGAGTTTGAGAATAAGGCCAACCGATATGGACTGAGTATTTCAATTGTTGAAGATGAAAAAGGAAATGAATTTTATATTTTCTTCAAGAGACCAAAAATGGTGACAAAGTTATTCGGACTGATAAAAAACATGGACGACAACTTTACATCTGACCGGACTGGACAGACAAGTAATGATGTTCGAGATGCACTGACCGCTTTGATAAATGACGATCTTACCACTCTTGAGAAAAGGTGGGGATAAAAAACCAGCGCCCAACAAAAGCTATAAAACATATGCTGTATTGTAAGTTCTTAAAGCGTGTGCTGTTAAATTTCGTCAGCAACGTGGGACAAAGATGTGCGTGTTTATACGCATAGACAAACGAGAAGGGGGAGTATAAGTTGTCTATCACTGATACTGGGAAAAATATTGTACGATTTAAAAAACGTCCTTATTCAACAATAGACGTAAAACTTGACAACAGGACTGAATTAGATTTATCAATGACCTTACCTGTACAATAAATGGGACGAGTAATGACAGACATAGGTGAACGCACTACCGCCAACAAAATGTCCCTCAAGCTGTTCTACATTTGCAATGTCGAACCGAAAGATCAAATGGATTTAAATCCATTGATTCAAGGTTCGGGATTACAAATCCCGAACAGCATAAAGACAAAGGGAATGCTTTGGACGTGGAATTGTTAGACTATCATTAAAAGGAATAGAAAATGAAAAAATTAAAAAACATTCATCCGGGAGAAATTCTTCAAGAGGAGTTCCTGCTTCCTTTAGGACTAAGTGCTTATAAGTTGTCAAAAGACGTTGGGATACCTCAGACAAGAGTTTCAGAAATCATTAAAGGGAATAGACGAGTAACGGCTGACACTGCGCTAAGGCTTTCAAAATATTTTGGTAATTCAGCAAAATTTTGGCTTGGACTTCAGGACGACTTTGACATCGAAGAAGAAGAACAGCTTAAATCAAAAGAGTTAGAATCGATAGAGCATTATCAAAGCAACGCGGCATAGCAATGTATATGCATGGCACTGGAGCGGAGAGAATTAATTTTTTTTGCCAGCACTACGTGTTCTCAATGGCATTTTTCTATATGCGATCCGGCAAGTGGAAGGGAAAGAAGATTTGAACACCAGGTTTTTTTGATTGTTGGAGAGCAAAAAATTTGGGTTTTACATAATGGATATATAGGCAATGCTTATATTCGGATGTTGTGGCCAATTGGGTTGGCTCCGTGGACAAATTTGACAAATGGATAATCGAATAGTTAGAGACATACGACATTATGAACTAAGGCCGGACGACTATACCGGTGACTTTGACGGCATTCTAGGAAATGTTTATAAGAGCTCCTTTGAAATCAAATGTATCGGACAGAGAATCGCGAGAAAGTTAAATGAGTTAAAGTTCACGACAGGCGACTTTGACCATTTATATATTTACTTGACGAGCAAACTGGACAACGGGGTAATTGCTGAGCGTGATTTCGAGTATGACAAACAAGTGAAGTGTTTCGACTTTGGACAAAATCGAAATGAATTTAATACCATGAACGACAGCGACCGAGAAAAAAGAATTAATGAAATAACGTTTAAAGTTTTAAAATGGAAATTTAAGCAAGACAAAAATGACGAAGCATTGCTTGACTCGGTTGAGACCCTAATTGAAAAAGAAGGAAGAGCGATAGTTATTAATTACAAGGACAAGGAGACCAAGGACTACAAACTCAATATTGGATTTCAGATCGCCCCAACCGACAACAAGTCAAAAATTGTGATAGACTATTTGCCAAAGAACGAGAACAGAAAACTGAGAACGACTCTTGACTTAAATCACTACGAAGACATTTACTACTTGGTTGACAAAATCTCAAATGACGGACAGCAAATAATTCTTCAGCCTAAGAAAACTATGAGGACGGAATTTGTGACTGAGAAATACTCGACACCATTGACGATTAACATTAAAGACCTTAAACCAATTGAGTGACGTGAAAGCCCAACAGCCCACAACAAAAGTGGCTGTTGCACAACTAAGAAATCCGTCATTTAATAAAAAACAA
>CAZNRJ010000244.1:0-6304 GCA_964574945.1 uncultured Ohtaekwangia sp.
CATGTATTAGGCCTGCCGCTAGCGTTCATCCTGAGCCAGGATCAAACTCTCCATAGTATTCTCTTTAGTCCATAGTATCCTGTCAATAGTCCATTGGACTATCAACATCTACCCTGGACCAGCCTCGTAGTTCAGCATTCTTTCGAATGCTCAAACCCGCGGCCTATGTCATTTAATCCTCGGTCCTCATTAACTTTTTATTATCCTCTTCCAATTCTCATCAGAAGTCTCTTAAAGAATCAACTCGAATATACCCTCCATCGAGTATATCCGGGTCCGCTATCAATCTCCATTCATTCAAGGAACGTGTGTTTTACTTCTTCAACCCAAACAGGGTTAAACTTTCAAACTCTTTGTGGCTATAACTTAAAATCCCCGAAAGAACCCCAAATCATCCAAAAAATCCCCTTTTCGTTCAAAGGGAGTGCAAAGGTACTCGATGGTCGGGTTTCTGCAATAGGTGTGTTAAAAGATTTTAATAAAAAAGCGGCTTTTCAGATCGATTTCAGGTAACTAACTGATTATCAGAATAAGAATCAGATAAGTTTTTTCTTAAAAATTGGCACTGTGCTGCATGGTTCGCCAAACATAATACTTGCAGCAATTGGACGAAGTTTATTAGTGGCCTCCACATAGGCAGAAACAGGAACATTAACCTTACTGCAGCCTTTAATAACAACCTTTGCTTTATGAAATTTTTCCCAGTCTACTTTATCCAATGCTTGTTTAAAAAGTACATTTTCCAAATCCTGTAAAGAGCCGAAAACAACCTGACTGGCAACCGGCTGAAGCACCGTAGAGAGCAACATATAAGCCCATGTAGGAATTACGGCATCGGCCGAACAGGTAATGGCTACAAATTTATTTTGATACTGCGACCAATCGTGAGACTTAACAAAATCACGGAAGTCTTTTTCCTTTAACACCAACTCCTGAAAAAGCAATGGCTTTACATCAAACAACACGCGCTCGCCCGGTGTGTACAACTCCTCAAGATCGAAGGTTGTTAATTGACTGTTACTAACTCTATTGATTATTTCTTCTTCCATCGCCTTTCACAACACCGTTACACCAAGTTTGGTTTTCTTATCAAAAAATCTTTTAGATAAAAAGGTTCAAACGAAACTACATCCTCAAAAGCAGATTGATTCCATTTGGTATATCCTAATTCTCCCAACCGGACTGCCTGGGGATTTATTTCTGTAATAAAGCGAGCATTAGCATGACTTATTATATCCTTACATTTTTGTGCCCCTTCGCCCAAAAAATAAATTACTTTTTGTGCGAGATGATTTTCAAAACTATGCTCGTCAATAATCTTTGCCTGCGTGGATTCAACTTCATTTAACGTATTATCCAACAGCATACAATACACTTCCATTCTGCGGGCATCCAGCATGGGGCAAAAAAGCATTTCATCACTTTGTTCTTTCCCTTCTAAGTTCTTTAACCAATTCTTTCCCTGATACGCAAGAAGTTGAAGTGTATTGATCGCGATAAGCGGAATATTCAATGCATAACAAAGGCCTTTAGCCGTTGCCACACCAATACGAAGACCTGTGTATGAACCAGGTCCTGACGCAACTACTACTCCTTGTAAGTCCGTTGGTTTATGTTCAACCTCATTAATAACATCACGAATCATAACAGCCAACTGAGAAGCGGCAGACCGTGGTGTTTCAATTTCGCGGGAAGCTAACAACAACCCATTATTGTGAAGCGCTACCGAACAAGCCTGTGAGGATGTTTCCAAACTGAGCAACAAAGCCATCAGTTTGGTGAAAGAAGTTTTTTGTAAGAAGCCGGATCAGAAAGAATTTTCTTCGCCTCAATAATTTCTAAATCCCGATCTAACGAAACCTCCACTTGCCCTTTTGCTAACTGATAATGAAAGGCGATTTCCTCTTCCAGTATTTTTGAAAGCTCAGGCTTGAAGCGGGTCCAAGCAGAAGTTTTATTCGATTCAATTTTACTTTTTAAATCCTTTAACGGGGATTGCAATTCATCAAAGTATTTTTCCTTTTTAGCTGAAGCAATCAATTCTTCTGTTCTCAACTCCAAATCGGATGAGTAAGAAAACTTTTGTTCCTTCACCCACGCGGTAAACTTCTGATATTCTTCATCCGACAAGCGAAACCCTTTTAAAGAATTTGGAACCGGATGCTCACCACAATATTTTGATGCATAATCAAACACTAATCCGGATCCTACCAGTTCTACAATTGCCGATGTGTAGGTTGGCGCAGCCACCACAGCGTCCGGGTCTAACCCGGCACCATCATATACCTTTCTGCCTCCAGCCGTTTTAAACTCCCGCTTCAATGAATCCGGAAATTTATTTACGGTGCCATCACTTTTACGATGTTCGTAATCTAAGGCCTGAATGCATCGCCCACTTGGAATGTAATACTTTGCTGTAGTTACCTTTAGTTGTGCATTGTATGCTAATTGCCTTGTTGTTTGAACCAATCCTTTACCAAAAGTTTTTTGACCTACCAACACTGCGCGGTCATAATCCTGAAGGGAACCCGCAACAATTTCAGAAGCCGAAGCACTACCGCCACTCGTTAAAACAACTATGGGAATTTCAGTATCCTGCGGGTTGTTAAGAGTAAGATATGTTTTATTCCAATCGGCCACCTTGCCTTTTGTTGAAACAACTTCTTTTCCTTTCGGGATAAATACATTCACAATATTCACCGCTTCGTATAAAGAGCCTCCGGGGTTATCGCGCAGATCAAGAATCAAATTTTTGGCTCCCTGATGTTTTAATTTTGATACTGCTTCTTCAACCTCTTTACCAGCCCCTGGTGTAAACTCATCGAGTTTAATATATCCGGTTTCATTACCCACCATTCCATAATAAGTGATGTTGGAGACCTTAATCTTTTCACGCACCAGCTTGAATTTTAAATTCTCTTTTTGTCCGGGGCGTTTTACAACTACTTCAACTTCCGTTTTAGGTTTGCCTTTTAACAATGCACTCACCGCTGTGGTTGGTTTGCCTTGCACATTTATTCCGTCTACAGAAATAATTTCGTCACCCACGCGAAGCCCGGCCCGCTCGGCAGGAAAACCAACATAGGGATTAGTGATTACGGTCTTCTTGTTAACAATGCCAATCAATGAACCAACACCGGCATATTGCCCTGTGGTAAGGATACTGAATGCTTCAAGATCCTCCTCAGGAATGTAATCTGTATAGGGATCAAGCTGATCCAGCATTCCGCCTATTCCATTCTCAATAAGTTTTTTAGGGTTTACATCATCTACGTAGTAGGCATTCACTTCCTTAAAAAGAGTTGCAAAAATATCCAGGCTGCGGGCTATGTCGAAGTATTTTTCGCCCGGGCCCTGAAATGCCCAGATGGTAAATGCTAAAGCAAATAATGCAACTGCTATTTTCAATCGCTTCATTCTAATTCCAATTAATGAGATGGTAAGTTCTTAATTTTTTCCAGCACTTGAAAGAGTTTAGCCTTAACCTCGGCATATGGCAAAATTTCTTTGGCTGTGTAGATGAACGCAAAAATGCCTTTTTCAGATCGATCTTTCAGTATTTCTTTTTGGAGTCTATACGCCTCGCGGATTCTTCGCTTGATTTTATTTCGGTCCACCGCACGCTTAAACTGACGGCTGGAAACTGAAATAAGCACCTGATTTATAGCATTACCGCCTGTATCAGGATTTGGAATATGGATTACCTTAAATGGGTATAAATAAAAAGAGGAACCCTTTTCGAAGAGTTCCTTTATTGTTTTTTCTTTTGAAAGTCTTTCCTTTTTAGTGAATGTAAACGACCTCACCCCCGACCCCTCTCCGGAGAGGGGTGACTCTCCATCTGAATTTGCAGGTACCATTAGATTGTTCGATTTATATTGACTCATAAATTCCTCCATAGTAATACAGAGGAAGAAAATGAATCAATTATCTGGTTTTTGGAGTTCCTTCGTCAGAAACGGTAAGCTTTTTACGGCCATTTCTTCTACGATTGGCAAGTACCCTGCGACCATTGGCTGTTGCCATGCGCTCGCGGAAACCGTGCTTATTCTTTCTTTTCTTTCTGGAAGGCTGGAATGTGCGTTTCATGTGTTGTCTGCTTTACTCAATTTCTTAAAGGGTTGCAAAAATGTGCAGGATTATCCGGATTTACAAGATTGCCTGTGCTAATTTGACCAGAATCTATCGTATTTATAAAAAAAGGCAGGTTGGCCTCACCTTTAAAGTTACGGTAGGTAAACCCCCGACCCCTCCATCCCGAAAGCTATCGGGATGGAGGGGTGAAGGATTTTAAGTTACTGAACTTTGAAAATGGCATCATCCAAGGATGGGTTAACCTCTAAATTAGAAACCTCAAATTTGAAATTCATTGGCCCCTGGCTTATCACTATAACGTGCGGAAATTTAACGCCATTTACTTCTTTATACTCTTGAAATTTGGTTGGAATAGCCATTTCCCCTTGCGGAGTTTTGGCCATTTCCAAAGTCTGTACTTTCAACCCGGTTTCAACATCAAAATAGTTGGTGATTTTCTCTCCGGCAGGAAATACATATTCAACCACGTAAGCATCCTTGCCATCAATTGTTTCAACAGCCTTAAGGGTTGCCTTTACTTTCATGGCGGCAATCATCGTTTCAGGGACTAACTGTGCTTCAAACAAATTCTTTTCTTTTGCTGCAGCATCCATAGGGGCCTTTTGTCCATTCTGGAATTCACCAACCTCTTTACCATCAGAAACACTTTTCTGCATTACGTTACCCTGAAAAGAAACTTCAGCTAAACTTTTTCCTGGCGCTTTCTTTGACGTGTTCAACGTTAATTCCATTCCCTGAATAGTTGCCTTCATCGTTGTCTTCACGCTCTTCAATTCCTGAATTTTTTTAGCACCGCCAATCGCATCTATATATTTTGCGATTACTTTTTCGGCTGTTAAACCTGCCGGAAGTGCTGCTGCTTTAGAAGGAACATACTCCACTCCATAAATATCAAAATACTTTATCTCGCCAAACTGCTTCAACTTGTCGGCAACATCCGAAGCCTTGCCAACAACAATAATATGCGCGTTATCCGGACGAATAAATTTCTTTGCCGTTGCCTGTACATCAGCCAATGTAACAGCATCTACCGATTTGAGATAGTTTGCATAATAATCTTTGGGAAGTTTATACTTCGCAGTGTTCAAAGCAAAACTGGCTATGGTTTGCGGGCTTTCCAATGACCGACCAAATGCCCCGGAAATTTCTGCTTTTGCGGCCAATAATTCTTTTTCAGTAACCGGCTCATTCGCCATGCGTTTCAATTCACTCATAAATTCAAATACCGAGCTATCTGTTACATCGTTGCGCACACTTGCCGAAGCATTAAAATTACCAACCAGGTTATCCGGACTTAGTTGTGACCTTGCCCCATAAGTGTAACCATGCTTTTCGCGAAGGTTTTGCATGAGGCGTGAAGAAAAACCGCCCCCTAAAATTTGATTTGTTACCCGTGCTTTAATAGCATCTTGAGTACCTGGCATTAAGTTAACCGGGTACGCTATGTTAATGACCGATTGAACGGAAGCAGGGCGATCCACCATAGCCACGTATGTCTTTGCAGGTTCCTTTGGTTGGGCGTAGGTTGGGTATTTTACCTCACCGGCTGTCCACTTTGAAAAATATTTCTCTGTTAAAGATTTAGCCGTCTTCAAATCAATATCACCTACAATAATCAGGTAAGCATTATTAGGCCTGTAATATGTGTTGTAATAATTCTTGCAATCATCTAACGTAATAGAGCCCACACTTTTTTCAGTAGTGAACAACCCATACGGGTGCTGAGGTCCATACAATAAAGCGTTGCGTACGTTTCCCGCAATTGAATTAGGTTCATCCTTGCTTGCTTCTAACCCTGACAATGTTTGTGTTTTCAATTTCTCCATTTCATCAGGCGGAAACGATGGGTTAAACAAAACATCGGTCATCAAGTCAAGCAGCTTAGTGGAATGTTTTGAAAGACTGGAAGCAAAAATTCCATTGCCGCCTGTATTCAGTGTGGCCCCAATAAAATCTGTTTCCTCATCCAGTTGAGCCTTTGTTTTTGTCTTTGTTCCCGTGCCCATCAAGGTTTCGGCCATGGATACATATCCTTCCTTTTCACCTTGAAAGAGTTGATCATTCTTTAATCGCAACGAAAATTGAATGCGCGGCAGTTTATGGTTCTCCACCACAAATACCTGAAGCCCATTCTTTAATGTGAAGGTTTGATAATCACCAATTTTTATTTCGCGGGCCGGGGCCGGTTTTGGCGCCTGTGTGCGATCGA
>CAZNRJ010000245.1:0-6291 GCA_964574945.1 uncultured Ohtaekwangia sp.
ATGCCAAAAAGCAAATCCGTTATTTGTGCTGCACTCTCGCCATCTAAATTACCGGTGGGTTCATCGGCAAACAAAATGCGTGGGGATGCAATAAAAGCACGGGCCATAGCAACGCGTTGTTGTTCGCCACCGGATAGCTGAGAAGGGTAATGACTGAACCGCGCTCCTAATCCAACACGGGCCAATAAATCTTTTGCTTTCGGTGCTACATTTTTCTCGCCCCGAAGCTCAAGCGGAACCATTACATTTTCCAATGCCGTTAACGTGGGCAGTAATTGAAAATTCTGAAAGACAAATCCAACATATTGATTGCGGATGTATGCCCGGTCATCTTCGTCCATCACATTCAGCTTAAAACCCATCAACGAAATAATACCCGAGGTCGGGATATCCAATCCTGCGCACAGGCCAAGCAAGGTTGTCTTACCACTGCCCGAGGGACCGATAATCGCCAGGCTTGTGCCCTGGGTGGCTTCAAAGGAGACATGATCGAGCACAGTCAAATCATTTTCAGCCGATTTATAAATTTTGGTGAGCCCTTCGGCCTTAATAACTGTTTCTGGCATGATAATTAAGTTAACAGATCAGGAATTAAATCGTTTATTGAGTAAAATTGTTTCAAGATAAATACCAACCCGGGTAATAATATGGTAGTCGGTAAAAAAGCATTAATTATTGCAAGCATTCTCTTCTTTAGCGCGGCAGAAACTCCTAAAGTAATTCTTTTTTTTGGTGACAGCCTGACGGCCGGCTATGGATTATCTACCGAGGAAGCATTTCCCGCGTTGATCGAAAAAGAACTTAACAAGTCGGATAAAAAAGTGAGGGTTGTGAATGCCGGCCTGAGCGGTGAAACCTCTGCGGGCGGACTCAGCCGCATCGACTGGATTTTACGTCAACCTGTTGATGTGTTTGTACTTGAGTTGGGCGCCAATGATGGACTTAGAGGCTTACCTATTGAGCAGACAAGAAAAAATCTTCAAAGCATTATTGAAAAGGTAAAAGCAAAATACCCCGATTGTAAAATTGTGCTGGCCGGCATGATGGTACCCCCGAATATGGGCAAGCAATACACCGATGAGTTTAAAAGTATTTACCCTGACCTTGCCAAAAATAATAAGGCAACACTCATCCCTTTTCTTTTGCAGGATGTGGGGGGTATCGAAAAACTTAACCAGGCCGATGGCATTCATCCCAATGTGGAAGGACATAAGATAATTGCCAACAATCTTAAAAAGGTTTTTGAAAAACTTATTTGATAAGTTAAACCGCTAAGGCGCGAGAACGCAATGGAACCTTCTTTGTGAAACTTAGTGTCTTTGTTCCTTCGTGGTTCAAAAGAATCTTACAATTTTCAATGTATTAATCTTTTGCTGATTATTTCTACCCACAACGAATACATTTTACCCGAAGGATGTAATCCATCTTCTGCCACCAGGGTTGGGTCTTCCAACCCTTTGCGGGAAATCTCAGTAATGTTAAAATAAGTGATCTTATACTTTTCAGTAATCCGTTTATTGATAGCATTGAATTCATCAATCTGTTTTGTGATCGTTTCTTGCTTTGGCTTGCCATAAGGCGTAAATCCATAATCAGGGATAGAAACAACGAACACATTTTTTACTTTTCCTTTCGCAAGCTTAATGGAAGTCTTCAACAACTCTTCAAACTCAATTTCATAGTGCGCTGCCGGTTTTCCCTGGTACTGGTTGTTAACACCAATTAACAGTGAAACCAAATCATACTCATCTTTTAACTCAGCTGCTTTAATAGCATTTGATAAGTCATCCGTACGCCAGCCGGTGGTAGCAATAATTTTTGGCAGTGGAATTTTTAACTGATCGGCTAATTGATTGGGCCATCGATCCTTTTCGGCTACACGTTCACCAATGGTATATGAATCGCCTAAGGCGAGGTACTTAAACTCTTTCTCCTGCATAGGCAAAAAAAGATTTAATAGAATTAATAAACTGATCATCCATGTAAATGTAACCATAATGCACTAAATAGAACATAGATCACATAGTGGCCCTAAAAAAATTTAGCCTATGATTCTATGGTCCTATATGTTTAATTTGCCACTGATGAAATCACATTACATAATTTTAATATGGGTACTGATAACCTCTTGCGCCTCAGCCCAAACCTTATCCATAAAAAATTGCGAGGTCACTGTTAAATCTTCCTTTCGGGGACTGTCGGTTGTTAACGATTCCGTAGTGTGGGTAAGTGGCAGCGCAGGTTGGGTAGGCCGAAGTTTAAATGGTGCCACCACATGGACTTTCAAACAAGTTGATGGATTTGAGAAGGTTGAGTTCAGGTCTTTGTATGCATTCGATTCACAAACAGCAATTATTGCCAACGCAGGTTCACCGGCAAATATTCTACTTACTACCGATGGAGGCGAAACCTGGAAAACAGTTTACACCAATAATCATAAAGACGCTTTTTTCGATGGAGTTGATTTTTGGAATAACGGACAAGGGATCATCTATGGCGATCCTATAGATGGCCGGATGTTGCTTGTAAAAACGATGGATGGCGGCAAAACCTGGCAAGAGCTTCCTGATGCACAACGCCCGCTATTAACAGAAGGTGAAGCATCTTTCGCGGCAAGCGGAACGGGCATTCGGTGTTACGAAAAATCGTTGCTCATGATTTCAACCGGTGGAAAGGCTTCAAGGTTGTACAGCACCACAAATTTTGGCAAGAAATGGAATGTGCAATCTCCGCCTGTTATTCAAGGTGAAAGCAGCACCGGAATATTTTCATTTGCCTTTCGGGATAAGAGCTCAGGAATTTTGGTAGGGGGAGATTATTTAAAAGATTCACTGAAAGTTCAGCATGTGTTGCTTACCAAAAATTCAGGCAAAACCTGGAACGCACCTGCAACCCCTACTCGCGGTTACCGCGAATGCGTTGAATTTATTTCTGACAAAGTATTGATTGCCACCGGACCTTCGGGCACAGATGTTTCTTATAATGAAGGCAACGATTGGCAAGCCCTCTCCGATGAAAAGGGATTTCATGTAGTGCGAAAAGCGCGCACAGGAAAATTAGTGGTGGTTGCAGGGAGTGGGAAGATTGGCAGGATATCAGAGTAACGTATTATAGTCCTGCATCGTCTCCCGTTTCAAGACGATGCGCTAAATGAGACGTGTTAAAAATAGAATGAACAATGAGGTATTTGAGAAATTGATTGAGCAGTTGGGTTAATCCCTCACCCCTTCCCCCTCTCCCAGGGGAGAGGGGTGTCTGAGGAACGAAGACGGCCTGCCTGCCGGACAGGCAGGGGTGAGGGATGAAAAAGTATTGACATGTCTAAAACAGAAAATCAGAACCAAGAAAATCGAAGTGTTGGAAGATTAGTATAAACTGAAAGTCCTTGCTCATAAATCCACCCGCTTGGCTGGCTAAACAGGAATCAAAAAAGCTATGAAATTGTTACCTTTACTAAATCAAAATTAATAACACCATGGGAGCAGCACAAATCAGGGAAGAATTGCATCAGTTTATCAACCATGCAGATGAGCGGGTTTTGACTTTAATTTATGGTATGATGAAAGCCGATAACGAGGGGCTTTTAACAGCAGAACAACAAGAGGACTTGGATAAACGAATAGTGCGCCACAAAAATGGGGAATCAAAATCCTATAGTTGGTCAGAAGCCAGGACCCAAATAGAAAAGCGGGGATGAAGTATAAGCTTTTAGTCAAGGCCGAAGCCATACAAGATATGACAGAGGCATTTGAATGGTATGAAAATAAACGAATGGGATTAGGATCAGAATTTTTAAATGAAGTGGATGACTACTTTGATCGGATTGCTCAAAATCCAGAACATTATCAATCCTATAGAACTCAAAGAGTAGCTGTTATGCATCGTTTTCCATATAAGATTGCTTATGAAATCGAACAAGAAGAGACGATAGTAGTGTATGCAGTTTATCACCACAAGCGGAATCCTGAAAAGTTAACTGAAAGAGAGTAGCCCCATTTTTCACCTCATCATACTCGCTGCCATCGTTGTTCAAATTCAAGGTTCAATATTTAAAATTTTGGGCGACCCTTTTTCTTCGTAGTTACTCGTTTCGAGAACTGCGCGAATGAGGACAAAGTATTATGAAACAGGTGAAGGGACGTAATAACGAACTATACAGAATTGGAGGATATAGATTTGACTAAGGTGTTGTAGTTTTGAGAAAGTGCAGGAGTTCCCGAGTTGAAAATAGAAGGCGATTTTTTAAGAAAGAAATAATGAAGTTAAACTAATGCCAACCTTCATAATTTATTGTTTCTCATTGATGAGCATCAATATGCTTTCTTCCAGAACTCTTGTGCAGTCCTATATATCCGACAATGGCTGCTTTAATCCTCAGATCGATAGCGCAAAGGTTATTTCCAGTTTATACAAAGGCCTAAAAATTATTGAAGAAAAAACTTATTCTGATTTTTCCTATGATGTGTCTTATGACATGGCAAGTAAAACAGTAACGGTTAAAAGCTCAAAAAAAATTGAAGAAAACACCATTCAATATGTTATCAATTTGAGATTTAAGGGAGCAGAATTTAATAAAAATAGTTTCTCTCTGTCCGATGATGTGTCTTACGAGTATATTGATAGTTTTTTTAGAATCAATAATGATTCTATTCTTTTAGACGAGAACCTACGGAATCGCGCGACTGAAAAGATTAGTCCTTCACTACTTTGGTATGGAACAGAGTTTGGCATCTCTGCTAAGCATTGCAAATGGAAGGGTAAAGAGATTTATTTATTACGTGGATTGGATATCTATTGCAATGGGCACCATTGTAATAAATATCAATTATTTGCCATCGAAAGACATGGGAATGGGTTAAAAGTAGTTGCATTCAATTTATCGGCCATGTATCCGTATGATTTTGAAAATATGTTTTTGTTTGATAAGAACTCAGATGGCCAGGTAGAGATCTTTTTGCCTAGAAATGTATTGAAGATAGAATCGGCTAGCGATTTTGAAATGTATAGTTTGTTTTAGGGTATCAATCAATCATCAGTTTCTACAGTCGAACATCGTCTCCCCGAGTTATTGTTGGTCGCTGACCAACAATCTTAAATTTGCCTATAACACCGTACAAGATCAAATTTATTCCGTTGCGGGTCAGGCGACCCGCAACAATCAATTTTATAGTCCTGCATCGTCTCCAAAAGAAAAAATATCCCAGCGGAGAGACAGGGATTCGAACCCTGGTACCGGCAAAGCCGGTAAACGGTTTTCGAGACCGTCCCATTCAACCTCTCTGGCATCTCTCCGGCACAAAAGTAAAACTCCCGCTTATAATTGAGCGGGAGTCTCGAAAAGTATCTTACCTAAAATTTCTATTCGAAACGCAACGATTCGATGGGATCCAATTTAGATGCTTTATGTGCCGGGTAATATCCCGACATAAGGCCGACAAAAACACAAATCAACATCCCTACCATCATCCACAACCAGGGAACAACAAACGCATTAACGCCAATTGCTTTTGAAATGAGGTTGCCGATAAGTATCCCTAATATCACACCACCAATACCTCCCAGCAAACAAACTACAATCGCCTCAATCACAAACTGCTGCCGTATTCGCAGCGGAGTTGCCCCTAATGCTTTTCGCACACCTACTTCGCGTGTGCGTTCTGTTACAGACACTAACATAATATTCATCAACGCGATGGAAGCGCCAAGCAACGTGATAAACCCAACTCCAAATCCGCCCCAGCGCAAACCGCTTGTTATGCTTTCCAACTCTTGTGCCAGCGATTCGCTCTTCTCAACTTCAAAAGAATTTTTTTCCTCTACCCGGTCTTGCCTGATTTTGCGCATGAGACCCGTGGCCTCCCCCATTGCGTAATCCAATTGGTTCATGTCCGAAATACCAACATTTAACCGATAGTTGAGCGGCTGGCCCTCAGCCATTTGATTGGCAACCAATATGGGTATGATCACCATATTATCATAATTATTGTCTGACAAATCCCCTTTCTCTTTTAATAAACCGATTACTTTAAACTGTGTGCCTTTAAAGGAAATTTCCGTGCCAACGGGAACAGGATTGTTGCCATATAATGACACCGCTAACTTGTACCCAATAATGGCCACTTTACTTCCATATTGGATTTCAAAGCGCGAGAAGTTTCTTCCCTCCTGAATATTTAATCCCTTGATCGCGATATATTCTTCATTCGCACCGCGCACATCTACGTTAGGGCTGGTCTTTTGCGATCCGTGTTTTACTTCGGCCAGGTTGGTGAGGCGGGCAGAAAGACTAAC
>CAZNRJ010000246.1:0-1873 GCA_964574945.1 uncultured Ohtaekwangia sp.
GATGAAGACTTTGCCAACTTTGTTTACATTCCGTTTCCGGAGGATTGAGTCACTGGAAAGCTTTGATTCAGTTCATTGCGGGCGAGCACCTCAAGCCAAATCTAATTTCTAAACTTAATCGAGACCCGCAATCCCTACTAAGTGGATGAGTTCATTTTTTAATGAGATAGCGGGTCGCGCCAGTCTTTGAACTATTTTTGTATATCTAAAACTTTATTTACATGCGGAAATTATTTCGCTTGCCCGCTATGACTCTTTCGGGCTAAAATGATTCCATCCTTGTGCGGTGATGGGCACAAGGGTTTCTTGTTTAGTGACCATAACGGGTTGGGCAGGATCGTTATGAATATGCCCGATGAAATGAATATCAGGATGGTTTTTTATTTTTTCATAATCGGAAGGCCTGATCGTGAACAGCAATTCATAATCTTCGCCACCGTTTAAGGCACACGTAATCGGATCTAACTTAAATTCGATGGCCGTATCAAACGCGCCATTATCAATCGGCACCTTGTCTTCAAATATTTTAATCCCCACATTCGATTCCTTGCTTATATGCAGCAACTCCGAGGCAAGGCCATCCGATACATCAATCATAGAAGTTGGTACACATTCTTTTTCTCTCAATTCATGAATAATATCCATGCGCGCTTCGGGCCGCAATTGCCGACCCACGAGGTATTCATATTTTTCCAAATCAGGTTGCATGTCCGGATTGGAAAGAAAAACTTCCTTCTCACGCTCCAGCACCTGCAAGCCGAGGTAAGCCGCACCTAAGTCACCCGTTACACAAATGATATCATTCCATTTCGCGCCACTTCGTTTTACAACCTGGTCTTTTTTTGCACGGCCTATTACCGTAATAGAAATAACCAACCCCGAAACGGAAGAGGTTGTATCCCCGCCCACTAAATCCACTTTGTAATTTGTGCATGCTGCATGGATGCCCTCAAATAAAGCATCAACCGCTTCCATAGAAAACCGGTTACTGATGGCAATCGAAACAGTGATCTGTTCTGGGGTTCCGTTCATGGCAGCAATGTCGGAAACATTGACCGCCACTGATTTATATCCCAGATGTTGCAAGGGCATGTACGACAAATCGAAATGAACTCCTTCTAAAAGCATATCGGTAGAAACCAACATGCAATCGTCACCTGCATCAATAATCGCTGCATCATCGCCAATGCCTACTATTGTTGATGGTTGAGAAACCGTGAACTTGCTTTTGATTCGGTCAATCAATCCAAATTCACCCAGGTTCGAGAGTTCTGTTCGTTTTTCGCTCATGGTAAGTCCCGTTAGTCGGACAGTTTGTTAATTCGTCCGGCAAAAATACTATATTTGATACCGATACGCATAGCATAGGTGCTTATCATGGTATATACCCACTAAACAATCAGGCTATGAAAAAATTTATTGTGATGGGGTTAGTTTTAATGATGTTCGCTTCATGCGCTACCCCAAAAGCATATTACGAAACCAAAGAGGGGAAACGGAAGCAGAAGTATTACAACGACATTCAGTATGGTGGAAATGCCCATCCAAAAAGAAAATTTTAACCTGTCTTTTCCTGGCAAAGTTCTATCAGTACGTGATTGGTTGTTTTAGGATGAACGAAAGCAATCATTTTATTATCCGCCCCGGGCATCGGTTTACCCGATAATAACTCAAACCCTTTACCCGACAATTCACTCATTTTGCTTTCAACAGGGTCAGCATCAAATGCCAAATGATGCAATCCCTCACCGCGTTTTTCAATAAACTTTGCAATGGCCGAATCGGGCCGGGTAGCTTCAAGTAGTTCGATTTTAATACCGCCTACGTCAAAAAAAGAGGTTCTAACGCCTTCGGTCGCAACTTCTTCAATCTT
>CAZNRJ010000246.1:1883-6261 GCA_964574945.1 uncultured Ohtaekwangia sp.
TTGTTTGACGCTTCCAGGTTTTTAACGGCAATGCCAATGTGCTCAAGTTTGTTCATATCGGTGTATTAAGCTGATTTTGTTAATTTTGACTGGAAATTGGGAAACTTTTAAGGGTTTACGAAAGTTTAAAAACGAAATGCCAAAAATTACCATAGAATCGAGCAGTGATGTTCACGTTGAAGCCGCCCGGGTGCAGCAACAGATTAAAGATCATTTAGGTTTGCGCACCAGCGACCTTATTTTTGAGTATACCATTGTAGATGGTAAGACTAAACTTGACCTGATTACTATCAATCCACGTCATAATCAGTCTTTTCTCTTTCATTCCGAAACCGGAGCGGATAAGATTGATGCCTTAAAAAAGCTCCTGGACTACGTGCAAAACAATAAGGAGAAAGAAAATTCTTACACCATTCAGTGGGTGGCCAAAAGTGCCAATGAATTGCATACGTCTTACTTCAGGGCCAGTAATATTTTAGATGCCTTAGAGAAATTATATTATGGCCGCGACAGGAACACAATTACCGTGTTTAGTGTTGTATTGAATCCTATATCGTAGAAAATTATGATTACCGTAACTGATAAAGCCAAAGAAAGAATTACCGTTTTACTTCAGGAAGAAGGAAGAACTACCAACCACAATATCCGTGTTTCGGTAAAAGGTGGCGGTTGTTCGGGGTTAATGTATGACCTTGGGTTTGATGAACAAATCAACCCTGCCGACCAGGTGTTTGAAGATAAGGGTGTGAAAATATTAGTTGACAAAAAGAGTTTGTTGTACCTGCTGGGGACAACATTGGATTTCTCTGATGGATTAAATGGAAAGGGATTTCAGTTTATCAATCCAAACGCATCGCGCACCTGTGGCTGTGGTGAAAGTTTCTCGGTTTAAACCCTTAATAAGGATAGGTCTAATGTAAACCCGTTGACCGGCCCTTCACCAAGCAATTTTTTATCTAAGCCTTTTATAATTCTCATTTCCTTTTCGGGATGATAGAGATAAGAAGTTTTTTCACGAGGGTCAATTAACCAGGCTGATTGAGTTCCGTTCTTTATCCATACGTTCATTTTATTTTGCAAATCCTCCAATGAATCTGACTTAGAGCGAACTTCAATAATAAACTCAGGACAGATGGGTGCAAACCGATCTTTATCTTCATCCGAAAGGGCATTCCACTTTTCTAAGGAAATCCAACTCGCATCTGGAGATAAAACCGAACGGTCGGGCAATGTAAAGCCGGCAGATGAATCAAAATGGATACCCGTACCATTAGCCACTGACCAATTGGCTAATTGACGAAATATTTCTCCGCTATGGTTACCTGATCGGGATGTTACGGGCGACATAATTATTATTTCAAGATTACTGTTTCGCTCAATACGCAAGTCTTTGTTCTCCTGGCAAAACCATAGAAACTCTTCATCCGTCATGCTACCCGTAAATCTGTCTTTTAATATGATGGCATCCATAGGATAAAAATACAAAAACTTATATTAAACAGTCGCAATGCACTTCAACTCTATTGCAATGGGTGTGGGTAATGCATTCACTTCCACCGTGGTGCGGCATGGCTGTGTTGCCTTATCCGGAAAATACGTAGCATAGATTTTATTAAAAACCGCAAAATCATCTTTCATATTGGTGAGATACACGGTGATGTCTACGAGGTTTTCCCATCGCGAGCCAGACGCTTCTAAAATAAGTTTCACATTATTAAATACAGAATGGCATTGCTCTTCGATGTTATAAGACACAATGTTTTTGTTTTCATCCAAAGTAACCCCGGGAATTTCAATCGAATCTTTTTTTCTTGGCCCAACTCCCGAAAGAAATAATAGATTACCCACTTTCCGCGCATGCGGATAAGATCCCACCGGATCAGGAGCTTGTGCAGAATTTATGATTTCGCTCATGGTTTAAAATCTGTGAATCTATGGCCGTCATCCTTAAATCCCAAACACTAAACTTGCCCACAAACTGTGATAGTCAGCCCCTGCTTTTTCTGCATGGATCATTCGAACGCTGCTCACCATCCACGGCCCGCTGGCGCTGATTGGAAACCGAACGGTTCCATCACCTTCAGTATATAAATCTTGTAAGAAGGTTGTGTTGTTAACCTTGTTCCAGATTTTTACTAACGCATGGGGTGCCGGCTTTCCTTCAAACAAAACCCGGCACTGTAAATAGTCACCCGCTTTTAGCAGATAGGGATTTTGTTCGGGAACAATCTCGTAACGTAACCCAAGTTTCTTTTTAAACGTATCATCTGTTCTGTCGCCCACCTGCACCAACGACTTGGCGTACCGGGTATAAAATTCTTTCGAAGGTTGATTTAATATTCCTGCTTTGGTTCGCTCATCCAAAATATAGTCAAGCCCATCTTCCTTCAGGTACTCATTAAATTTTTCACCTTCCAGTTCGATATAGGCAGCATTACTTTGCAACGAAAATAAATAGGTACCGGCCTGGTCTCCCCTTATCGATAAATTATTACCGGCAGTCGGTTTAACCGCTTTTGACAAATCGCGCGAGCCGCTTGCCCGGTGCAGTTCTGCCTTCTCCACTTTATGCCGCTGCAAATCCCAAAACTCACCTTCATAGTTTTCCCCTACTTTAAAATCAAGCTTGATTTCTTCACCTACCATATACCTGAATTTTTTAGGTTCCATCCAAAACTCATGCGCCTGTGCAAAAGATGATATAACCAGGAGAAGGAGTAATGCACTAAAATTTTTTCTCATCGCTTATATTTAATAAAAATGTTAATTTAACAATTGCCGTTTGCCTACTTTTTATTTGCCATCATAATCCCTTCTATCTCTTCTGCCTCAATCGGGATGTTGCTCATCAGGTCAATATTCCCTTTCCGACCAATCACAATATTGTTTTCCAACCGCACCCCAAATTTTTCTTCTTTGATATAAATACCGGGTTCAATCGTCCAAACGGAACCTACCTGCACCTTGTCATGCATGTTGCCTACATCATGAACATCCAACCCCAGCATGTGCGATGTGCCATGATAGAAGTATTTTCGATACGCTGGATTCTCCGGGTTTTGATTTTTTAAATCGGTCTTATCAATCAGTTTTAATTTGAGCAATTCAGCTTCCATCAGTTTTTCAATTTCTTTTTGAAAATCGAAATACACCACACTGGGGCGCAGCATTTTTACAGCTGCACGATGAATGCGAAGTACTGCATTGTATACTTCTTTTTGTCGCTTGGTATAACGGCCACTTACCGGTATGGTGCGGGTTAAATCCGAATTGTAGTTTGCATACTCGGCAGCAACATCCAGCAAGATCAAATCACCTGCATGGCATTGCCGGCTGTTTTCAACATAATGAAGGATCACATTATTTTCTCCCGAAGCAATGATAGGCGTGTAGGCAAAACCTTTTGAACCTAATCGTTTGAACTCATGGATAAACTCGGCCTCAATTTCATACTCCATTACTCCCGGCCGTACAAAGTTTAATACCCTGCGAAAACCACACTCGGTAATGTCACACGCTTGTTGAATCAAGGCAAGCTCACGGGGTTGTTTCACTCTGCGCAACTCACTCATTACGGGTGCAATGCGTTCGTATTTGTGCAAAGGATACGTCTTCTTACACCACTCTATAAATCGCGCATCACGGCTTTGCACCACTACATCACTTCTATAATGTTCATTCGTGTTCAGGTACACATGTTCGGTTCGGCCCATCGCCATCATGTGATGAAAGAGTTTATCAAAACCCGAAACCCATACCACGGTTTCAATGCCTGAAATTTCAGTTGCCTCTTTTTTGGTGAGCTTATGCCCTTCCCATTTCTCCATCATTTCGTTTGGCTCGCGCAGAAACAAAACCTCGCGGTATTTCTTATCAGGGAAATCAGGACAGATTGCCACCATGCTTTCCTCCTGGTGAATGCCGCTCATATAATAAAGATCGCTATTTTGAATGTAGCCTAAGGTACCATCGGCATTGCTGGGCATAATGTCGTTCGAATTAAAAACCACTAACGAGCCGGGTTTTAATTTTTTTACAAGCCGTTTACGGTTGTTTATAAACAATTCTTTGCCGATGGGTTCGTGTCTCATATTACTGAATTTCAGGAGCTATAAATTCTGATGCTGGAAAGTTACAAAATAGCCAATCAGATGAAAAATGGGCGACTCCTCCCGAGTCGGAATATACTTTATCAATTAATTACAAACAGGTTGCTCCTCGGGAGCAAAACTTACATGGTGTACTTTAAAAAAGAATAGGAAAGGTTTTTAGAAGTCATCTCAAAAATACTTTGTCATCGCGGATCCCGCAGCAGGCGGGATGCCGCGATCTCGAATTTTGAGCTGCAAAATGGGATGCCGGAATAAATCCGGCATGA
>CAZNRJ010000247.1:0-1944 GCA_964574945.1 uncultured Ohtaekwangia sp.
TGACCAAAAATGCAGGGCCATGATCGCGGCACCAGGCATCGTTGGTGGGGTGAATGAAAAACTCAACGTTGTTCAAATCTGCTCCAGCTTCAATGATATGACTAAGGGCTTTTTGTTTCATCGCATCATCCAACACATTGATCTTCACTTTTTCCCAATAAAATCCAATAATGAACCTGACACCTGGCTCATCATTAACCGGATAAGAAAAGAGTTTAAAAACATTCGTTTGGTTATCCCAAGAGTGAATGGGAATGAGATGGAAAGCGTCTTTTTTGAAGACGATCTTCTGCTTGAAAAAACCAAATGGGGGATGGTAGAACCAAAAACAGGTAAGCATGTCAATGCTCAAGAAATTGATATTATGATAATACCATTACTGGCTTACGATAAGGATGGACATCGTGTAGGTTATGGGAAAGGTTATTATGATAGATTTTTATCGACCTGTAAACCTACTTGTAAGAAAATTGGTATCTCTTTTTTTGAAGAAGCGGTCATCGAGGACGTAACCCCATTTGACAAAGCTATGGATCAATGTATCACCCCACATGACGTTATTATCTTTAGAAGATAGAGCAGAAATTATCATTAATTGGAACCTGAAACAACAGAAAATCTTTTCGTTGACAAATACAGTTGTCCATCAATGATTCCCATTATTTGAATGATGTAATAACCAACATCGTCACTGGTATAAAAGTGAAATGATTGAAGGGAATCCAACTCCATCCTGGGATTCCAGTATAATGATGATCGTAAGTCAGGGGCTCTCTGTCTCAGGTTATTTTGATTATATCCAATTTTTCTATATTCCAACGCCTTGCTTATTCCTATAACAGACAAGCTATTTTCCGAATTAGATATGTCTTTCCTGCTATCCGAAAGGTTTGTTTCTATGTATAGAATTCCATCCAGACCAAGATCTCCAAACCTGCTCAATGCCTTCAGGTTTCGGAGCACTCCAATTTTTTTCACAATCGCTGGATCGAGCCCCAAAACATATTGGGTATCATCCGTCATAATACCATCCACAATATACAGCGGATCATTAGTTCCATATTTCGCAGTGCGCTGCAAAAAAATCTGAATCCTTTTAACATCACTGGTTTTTCTAAATCTTACCGATGGTATAATGTTGGTAAAAACTTCCTCCATGGAAGCAAAAGATTCGAAATCTTCAAGAAGAATCTCATCATCCGCCTCTAAATCATCGGAAGAATTAATTTCTGAATTTGAATCATTTTTTTTTGATGCAAAATAAAGATAAGACTCATTGATGATTTGCTTCTGCTTTGCATATAACCCATACTCGCTATATGTATCAGTAATCTTGCTATCAATAGCATCAGCGTCAGGTTGGGCATCGTGCAACGAAATCTTACTATCTTTTAACAAATTGCCTTTATAGCTAATTCTGTAAAAGACTTCTTCATTCCCAAAATTCCTAATCAAAGGGAATACAAACTCTCCCCCTGGCCTTGTATGCACTACAAATGCAAAATCGCTATCATTTAAATAAAAGGTAATTTTGGAAGAATCTGGAACTGCTTTGCCAGACGATTTAATAAACGCCTTGCCCATAAAAAAGTAAGGAAAATTAACTGACTCATTTACTGTCCCTTTTTCGGGGGTAATGCTAGTCGCCTTTACTGTTGAGATAAATTCACTGTCCCCATCCCTGAATAATTTCTCATTATATACCGTGGCTGACAGTGAGGCTACGGATGACTTCAAGTCCTTTAATTCAGATGTGAGAGAAACATTTACTTTACTTCTTCTACTGTATTGCTCTTGGTCTGTTACTATCTTAAGGCCAGAGGTGTCATAGGAAGCACGAGTACCCACATCATTTGCCATTAGAATGTTTCTACTTGAAATAGCAATATAACCGGAATGAAAGACTGGTTTTTTTGTAAGGTTACTCGTTTCGAGATAACATAC
>CAZNRJ010000247.1:1954-6258 GCA_964574945.1 uncultured Ohtaekwangia sp.
ATTGCCAGGTTTTGAATTTTTAGGGATAATAAATTGGCTAGCTCCCATTCCATTCTGAAACAAAACCCTTATGTGATTTACTAATTCTTTGTCATGCCCAAATAATTTTATATTAACCATCTGCCTGCCGGTAACTTGACCTTTTCCTTGAAGCAGAAATCCTGTAAAATAGGCTGTATCCCCTGGTGCATATTCTGGCTGGTTAAAAACAAATTCAAGTCTGGTGATCTCCGCGGCTGCCTCTGCCTGAGAAGTTATCAGTAGAATGACAAAAAAAATTTGCACTAATTTATTGTTCACAAATTGCATAGTTACCAGAAAGGTGGTTTTTCAGTTGTTGCATTCTTAAAGTAAACAAGACAGGAGTAATTAACTTGATCAATAGGTGGCAATTCGTAGGGAACCAAACTCTCTTGAATATATGACGATCTGGTTGTTGCTCCGGAAACTTCGAAAAAGCCTAGAACTTCTTCATCAGGGTTGGTTATACTTTTCATGTTTCCTCTTACTTTAATCGAATTGGGCTGAAATAAGTTGGTGCTTCCGGCTTGTTGCTTCCCAACTAGATTCCAGAAATTATAGCTTTCCTCTGATAAACTCAATTGTTGCACTTCTATGTAATAGTTCTCAAAAAAATGCATTGAACTAACTGGAATCAATCCAAGATATTGTTTATTAAATTTATTATCACTCACAAATTCACTACTTGAAACAATAGCTGCATTACTATAATTGTAAGACCAGCATATGCAGCAGGTGCAATCTCCAACGCGAATCAATTGCCCGCCCTGATAAATGTATCCACTGCACGCAGGAGGAATAGGGATATCTCCTCCTGGGGTGGTTCTCGTTTGAAGCTCTGGGTTTGATCTTGTCTTGTGAATAGTTGTCCACCTCCAGCGAAAGAGATTATCACCACCAGCAACACCCTCTGAATCAGAATACACTTTTAATCCATCACCTATTTCTCCATTGTCGAATATTGACTCTTTCTCAAACTCAAAATACAAATTATTGATAGCGCCAGATTCCGTCATTTTCTGAATACTTGACTGATATTCTGATCCCTGCTTGGTTTTAATTGTTAAATAATAGCTCCTCCCAATTTCTCCTTTTAATTCGTTAGCATTCGTTTCATAAGTTCCGGGAGATACCTCAATAAGATTATATCTGTTATTTAGATCATCAAAAACAGACACCTGCGCCAAGGTTACTGCCTCGAAAGGAGTAAGTTTGGTGGTGCTAAGTTTGTTTGAATAAAACAGCTTTACCCGATACGGACCTGGCAGACTTGTTATGGCGCCATCGACTACTAACAATCTATCCGAAGTCAGAAGCTTAACACTGAGTGGATCAACGCAGGCCATCAAAAAAATAAATATTGTCCAGGACATCTTTCGCATTGTCGTATTAATCAAAATTTCAGCCCATAAGTTATTGAAGGCACAGGCACGCCAATTAATGAAATTTGGTATGGCTTAACAGCACCGGCTACATTATAAACAAAAAAAGCTGAGTACGGATTTTTCCTTCCATATACGTTATATATTGAAAAAGACCATTCACTTTTCATCCTCTTATTCTTTTTGTTACTCCCCTCAATAATCAATGCCAAATCAAGTCGGTGATAGTCCGGCAAACGATAATTATTCCTATCTGAAAAATTTATTATGGGCGATCCATTTACTTCATATGCAGATATTGGAATAGAAACTGGCCGTCCGGTGTGATACGTGAATATCCCCGAAAAGAAAATTTTTCTTGTCAATGACAATCTCCAATTAAGATTTACTACATGAGGTTGATCATAGTTTGAAGGATAATTATTCCCATTATTTATTTTCTCAACATCAAAATTTCCATTGACTTCCCTCAATGATCTTGAATAGGTATAATTGATTTCTGCCTCCAGCTTACCCTTAGTTTTGGCTATGGAGAATTCTGCACCATATGATTTTGCCATCCCGCTCAACAAGGCTGTCTCTAGTTTTGGATTCAAAATAAGATTTGCCCCATCTTTAAAGTCGAGTATGTTCTTAGTTCTTTTGTAAAAGACATCAACAAATGCCTGCCATTTACCTTCTTTAGAATTTGTGAAGTACCCCAAGGAAACCTGATCCGCGATTTGAGGTTTAAAGTAAGTGTTGCTTGACTGCCAAATATCTACAGGTGTTACAGCAGCCGTATTGGAAATAAGATGAATGTATTGATAGATTCTGTTATAACCCAACTTAACTGATGAGTTCTTACTCAAGGTATATCGTATCGAAAGACGAGGTTCAGGACCCAGGTATGTTTTCATTATTTCTCCGGATGAATACTGAGTTGAGTCAACCACATTCCTTGGCTCGAGGGGGGTACCCTTATCATAGTTGTACACAAGGCCAGGTCCAATCCTATTATACATAGAGATTCTTAAACCGGCATCCACATTAAAACGCTCTTTCCACACAAAGGCATCACTGAAGTAAATTGCAGATTCGATAGATCGTTCAGCTGGCATCGTGATGCTCTTGCTGTTAGACTGACCAGATGTTGGGCTTAATTCACCTGGCTTGAAATTGTAAAATGTTGATTGAAATCCAAATGATTTCTTATGCTTACCCTCGCCATTCACATCAAATTTGACTGAAGGATAAAATACTTTATATCCAAGATCGAATGCAGTGGCCGGATCATTTTCAGTTACACTAAATGAGTAGTGCCCTAAATACAAACCAATGTTGTAATAATAATTTTTACTGAACTCATTGTCATATCTTATACCCAATGCAATATTCTGCCAGTGATTTGTCGAATCGGTCGCCAACCGAAAACGATCTTTACTTGTGTACGCGGATACGGTAAGTTTGCTTCCATTCCTGAACTTCTCGGCATATTTAACAGAACCATCGTAAAAGCCAACTGAACTTTGTTCAATATTTTTATATCCTCTTTGAAGAAAATTAAGTATCCAGTCTGAATAAGTTGATCGCAATGAAATAATAAGCGAACTGGTGTCTTTTTTGATCGGGCCGCCAATAGTGATATTACTTGAAACAAATCCTATCCCAAAGTTGCCATGCCACTTTTGGTAATTCCCTTCCTTAGAAGTCATGCTTAGAACAGACGACACCCTGCCCCCATATTCTGCGGGTATACCTCCTTTGTAGAAAGTGGTCTCCTTAATTGCCTCTGCATTAAAAGCTGAGAAAAAACCAAGAGCATGTGAAGCATTAAAAATAGGAACTCCATCATAAAGCACTAGGTTTTGATCCACCCCACCACCTCTTACATTAAAACCTGAGCTTACTTCGCTCACTGTTGAAACGCCTGTTTGCAATTGTAATGTCTTGATTACGTCCATCTCCCCTAAAAAAGAAGGTGACCGACTAATGTCAATCATTTTGATTGAAGTCTGACCAACCCTATTCTCAACAATTGACAGATCCCTTATTATAACCTCGTCCAGCGTGATTGGAGATTCTTCTAGTTCAATATTAATTTCTCCGTTTTCAAAGATACTTACCACAATCAGTCGCTCTTCATAATTTAAAAACCGAAAGCTCAACACATACTCACCCGCTGGCATTGTAAACTGATATTGCCCCTTAGCATCCGTTTGCGTGCCAATGTTGAGGTCATTTACATATATGGTAGCTCCAACAACAGGAGTTTGATTTTCCTTGTCCTTTACAACACCACCTAACGTTATTTCCTTTTGTGATGCATTTTTTATTGACCCTATCTCAACTCTATCAACTCTTACCTTCTTGTTTAATGCAGATTCAACAATCGCATCACGCTCCATTTCCTTCTTAGGATCCTTAAAAAAGATCACAGAATAATTATAAAGAAAAATCACATCAATCTCTGTGCCTTCAAGTACTGTCGAAAGTAATTCCTTTAATGGCAATCCACTTAATGTGGTTTTAATTGTAAATGGCTGGAGCCACTCGTCTCTGTAAAAGAAACGAATCTGAGTTTGAGACTCCATTGAATTCAAAAACTCTGTCAATGGTTGATCTCTGTTAATCAATACGGATTTGTGTTCAATTTTTTCCTGGGCCTGAGCCACACAGGAGAAAGTTACAATAACAAAAATAATGACGTGCCTATTCAAGGGGCAAAAGATAAGAATCGTATAGAGATTAAAAAATCCAAATTATATCACCGGTTCCTGCTGGCTCAAACAATGAAATGACCCCAGCCCCCAAATGATATTGGTGGAATCAATGCCAATCACTTTACGATCATTAAAACATTTTTGAAGAATCTCTAACGCACGATCATCATGCTTGTCGCGGAAGGTGGGGACTACTACA
>CAZNRJ010000248.1:0-6241 GCA_964574945.1 uncultured Ohtaekwangia sp.
ACTGCCGGGCAATTGTCGTAACATACTGTTTCGCTAAAATCACTTACATTTCCTGCTCGATCAATAGCTGCGATCCTATAGCACCTGGATAATTTCAATAATCCACTTTCAATAAGTTCATTTCCCTTGGTTATGCCAATCAACTTAAATTCTTCACTATCTGAATTAGCACCATAAACCTGATAAGAATAAATATCCTTTAAACACGCATTGTCCGTTGGCTCTACCCAATTAATGGTATTGGAATAAAATTGTTGCGAGCAAGGAGTTTGGATAGCAAATAAATTGCAATCGACATTGCTCTTTACTATTTCAGGTCTGCATGGAGGTATGTTATCAAATATGGTAGTACAACTCGATTGAGAAAAATTCTCAAGTGGATCTTGGATTAATGGGTTTCCATAGGTTCCCCGCGTTTTAATTCGGTAACAGTAAAATTCAGAATTAATTAATGCTTTTTCTTGAAAAGTGCCCCTGTCCACATAATAAAATCCATCTTCAGAAACATTAACGCTATCGATAAGAACAAAATTATTAGTGCCTGAACCTTCATCTGATCGATAGATCAAATGCCAGGGATTATCCTGGATAACATTACTCCATGGAGTTTCTGCCAACCAGTTAATCCCAATTGAATTATCTTCAGGTGTTAATGAGTTCCATACGGAAGATGCAACAGCCGAAGTATCTATTGGCAAAAGTAAGGGATTGCTAACCGACTTAGCTAACAAAACAATCCGATAGTTGTATGGAAAGTCAAGCGTATTTAGATGTTGGTCGTTAAATGTTGTTTCAAGTATGTTACCTGTATGAATTTTTGTCAATTCATTTTCACCTTCCAATCCTTTTGCACGAAAAATGGCATATTCATACGGACTCAAGTATTCAGTCTGGCTTAGATCATAAGGGCTTTGCCACCTTACAATTATTTCACCCTGCTGGGAATCAGTCTTACTGACAGAGACATGAGTTATCACGGGAGCATCCGCTAAAATCGGAGGAAGGCAAATTTCAGTTGAAACTTTACTTTCCGCACCGCCCACCAAGGGAAACAAAGCGGTGAGTCGATAACAGTATACAGCTCCTACAGCCAGCCCCTTTCCATTATTATCATCGATGTATTCTGTACTACTTGACGAGACTTCTGCAATCTTTGCATAACCTGCGTATTTTGGTAGTCCTGAAATACAATCATCAGGATTATATTGATAGGAACTCACTCTTCTCCAAATTTGAATTGTCGTATTTGAACACACAAAAGGAGTCCATGTTATCTTGGCTTTTTTTCCTATTATATCTAATTCTGCGTTTGATAATGTGGGCGGAGGTGAGGCTACTTTGATGTTCCATGTTTTAAATAGAACAAGCTTGGGACCAGTAGGTGGATCATCTGAAATTTTGACGGTAATCTGATAAGGTTGATTTCGAACTTCAGTGCAACCCGGTGTCCAATGAAAAGAAAGAACTGCCTGCGGGGAACTTGATTGAAAGATTGGTGGATTTGGGGAAAATGTTGCAGGGTTACTTGAGAGAGAAAATATTCCTGAAAAGACTTCTATTTTTACGTTGTGATTGTCGGGATCAGTACCAAAAATATTTTCATCAATAGTGGTTCCTGCATAGATACAAATGTCTTGCGGGATGGTGAGATTGGGTCTTCTGTTATTGCATTCTTCAACCACTATTTGCATATCTCTTCTTACTGATCCGATCTTAATAAAAATCTCATTTATTTTCCTCCATTCATTTATGACGATTGCTATGTTGTACTCTCCTACCGCGCCCGGTGCATCCCAAACGATGGTACCTGTTTGCGAGTTAATGGAAAATTGAGGCTGACCTGTTCCCGATTCATTTCCAGAATTAAAATTGTTAGTGTAGAAAGACTGATGATTGGGTGATGAATAAGTTGCCGTTTGAGTTGCTGATACTAACGGGGTAACTATTTCAAAAGACAAACTGTCTCCGTCTTCATCATATGCACCTGGGTTATGAAAAAAAGCTAATGCAGAACATGCCCTATCTATTGGCGGGGACAACAAAACAGGAGAATTATTGCAAGTAAGCTTATCGAACGTAATTGAAGTATCAATAAAGAAGGGAGTTACGGAAGAACTCTGGATGTTTAGTATTCCACTGTTACGATTGGTTTCTGTGTAGGAAATTTTATATGATCCGGCTGTGGTATAGGTATGTTCCGTTGTATTGGTATATATACCAATTGATGAACCTAAATCAGGACGTGGTATAAAACTACCAGAAGGTACAACAATTGAAGAACCATCACCAAAATTAAGAACCCCGTCACCTGCTGTGATAGGACTCAATGTATTGCCATACATGACTAAAGTGATTGAGAATCTACCAATGGCACAATCTAATTGCTTTACGATGATTTCGCCAGCACGAATGTGTGTTGCATTCGTTGAAAAATGAATTAATAGAAAGAAGGAACACAGTAAAAAACCATATCTTCGCTCCATGAGAATGAATTTTACAGATAACGCTTCCGACTAAAGAAAATTATTTACCCTCTGATTTCTGTTTTGAGTTTTCCTTATCAACGGCTTCTTTTTGATCTGGTCTTACTGTTGGATACTTAATACCAAGTTGATCCAAATACGTTTTGTATTTAGCTGGGTTGTAATAGAAGGGTTTTAATTTAGGCGCATATTCATCCATAATTTTCTTATTGAGTGTAATGGCCGGTTCATCCTTTTCGCCAACCAAAGGAGTATACTGTAAGTCTTTTGTTTGTTCGGTGCGATAATACTCCCATGAATTCTTAAGTATCTCAGGCTTCAATAATAAGTCCAATAATGTCATTACTTCAGCTTTGGCTCCATATACAATTCCCTTGTGTGCAATGGGAGTTGCCATAGAAATTGCATTGCTCCAATGGTGGCCCGGTAAACCGGGAATGTTAGACGGGTAACGCAGCACAATAGTAGGCACTGTCCAACTGATATCTGCAATATCATCTGAGCCTCCGCCCATCGCCATTAATTGGCGACCCATTACATTAACAGGACCTGTTGGGCTTGGAAGACCGATTGTATCCAGCTTAACCGCAAGCCCGTCTACCTTAGGAGCTTTTAATTCAATCTGGGAAGCCTTGGCCAACAATTGATCTTCTTCACTCCATTTAGGCAAACCAACCTTTTTGATGTTCTCATACATAGCTTCGGCCAACGGTTTATTAAAATGGCCAGGCCAGGCTGAACCTAATACTTCATAAGTAAATTTTGTGTCTGTCATTAATGCGGCCCCTTCTGCTACTTTTAGCCCTATATCAAAAAGCTTTTTAATGTTTGGATACGTGCGCTCCCTAAAGTAATACCACACCGATGCTTTTGAAGGAACCACGTTTGGCTGATCACCGCCATCAGAAATTACATAATGCGAGCGTTGAGTTAATTCAAGATGCTCTCTTCTAAAGTTCCAACCAATGTTCATGAGTTCAACGGCATCCAGGGCGCTCCTTCCCCGCCAGGGGGCACCCGCAGCGTGAGCAGCAGCGCCTTCAAAGTTAAAACGTACAGACACTAACCCATTACCACCGGAATCACCATAGCCAACACCTAAATTATTTGCAACGTGTGTAAAGATACACGCATCAACATTTTTAAAATATCCCGCGCGAACGTAATAAGCTTTTGTACCTACTAACTCTTCGGCAATACCCGGCCAAAGCATAATGGTGCCACTAATTTTATCGCGCTCCATAATCTTTTTTAATGCCAGGGCAGAAATGATATTTAAGGCTTGTCCGGAATTATGACCTTCACCATGGCCAGGTGCACCTACTACAATTGGATCCTGATATGCAACCCCTGGTTTTTGCGAAGCCTTTGGAATACAATCCACATCAGAACCTAACGCTATCACAGGCTTACCTGATCCATAACTCCATTTGGCTATCCATGCGGTTGGCACTCCTGCTATTCCTTTCTCTACTTTAAATCCCTGCTTCTCCAAAAGGTTTGTCAGGTAATTAAAGGTTTCCCACTCCTGAAACCCAAGTTCAGAAAAACTAAAAAGCATGTCATTAATCTGTTGACCAAGCACTGCATTCTTTTCTACTTCCGCAGCGGCATCTGCTTTAAGCTTTTCAATTTGTTGTACTTCCATTTGTGCAAATGCGAGTGTTCCTGTAAGAAGTACGAGAATCAGCGTAAGGATTTTTCTCATGGTTTGTAGCGTAGGTTAATGCAAGATAAAAATTAACTCTACCCTTTCAAGTATTCTGGGAAGAACGAAAAAAGCAGATTTTAAGCGGTATTTCAAACGATTTAAAACATTTTGGTTTATAATATAAACTATTTTATATTTGTGACGTTAATGCTTTTACTATGGAAACAAAAACTGAAAACCTGACAGCCCAGCAAAGTCTGGATTTGATCTCGACCATGATCAAGCAAACACAAAGTAACCTGACCCAAAACAGTATCTATTTCTTACTGTGGGGATGGGTAATAGCAATCTGTAATCTTGGAATGTATTTATTAATGAGGTTTACAGATTTTCAATACCCATACGCCATTTGGCTCCTTACCATCCCTGCCTGGATAATTACTATTATCATTGGTAGTAAACAGAGCAAATCATCGATGATAAAAACTCACCTTGATAGTATTAATATGTGGTTGTGGATTGCGCTTGGGATCTCGATTTGCCCAACCATATTCTTTGGAGCAAAGATTGGGTGGATGATTAACGCTGTTGTTCTTATGCCTGTCGGATTATGCACATTTGTTTCCGGTATCCTTCTTCGCTTCAAGCCGTTGATTTTTGGAGGCATTATAATCTGGATTGCAGGAGCGCTTTGCTACCTGGTGGCTCCTATCGACCAGTACCTTGTTGGTGCACTCGCTATGATTCTTGGATATTTAGTGCCCGGTTATATGCTGCGGGCAGCAAAAAAGTGAACATGTTAAAAGATCTTGACCCATTACTGCATTCTCAACTTCGATTAGGTGTAGTCTCGTTACTCATTGCTGTAGAGTCAGCAGAGTTTACCTATCTGAAGGAAAAAACAAATTCCACCGCAGGAAATCTAAGTGTGCAATTGGAAAAGCTTTCTGTTGCCGGTTACATCGATATTAAAAAATCTTTCAGAGGGAAACGCCCTCTCACCACATGTTCCATTACTAAAAAAGGCATTAAAGCTTTTGAGGAATATGTAAACACGCTGAAACAATATATCGGGAAATAATTTTCAAACTTAATTATTTGATTTATGAAAAAGTTAATCATCCTCTCCATTCTACTTGCCCAAGTTACATGTATACTGGCGCAAGAACCCGGTACTATAAATCGGGAACAATTGGCTCCGCTTAGTTACTTTATTGGTAATTGGAAAGGAACCGCAACTATCACTCAACAAGGAGGCGCACAAGTAAAGGTAAATCAAAGTGAAAAAGTTACCTGGCAATTGGATAGCCTGCTGCTAAACTTTGAGGGAACTGGAAAAGATCCGGTCACAAATAAACAAATCTTCCATGCCTTTGCATTGGTTTTTTATAACCCGGATACCAGGCAATTAGAAATGAAATCTTTTACGCACGAGGGATTACAAACTGATGCTTACTTTAAAGTGATCAGCGAAGATAAATTTGAATGGGGATTTGACCTTAAAGAAAACCGCGGTAAAATCAAATATACCATAACCCTATCCAGTAAGGACAAGACCTGGTTCGAGCAAGGTGAGTTCTCACAGAATGGAAGTCAGTGGTATCCCTTTATGTCTATGAATTTAGTAAAGCAGTAAATACTGATTGTTTAAATAACTTTAGCCAATTCAGGATCCCAGTTAACAATTGCTTTATCAAAATAGCTTTTGTTGGTTGCCAGGGCCGGGCCCGCTGCCCTCATGCTAAACAGTGCATCTTCTTTTATAACCGCTTTCTCACGAATTCCTTTGTAAAAGTTGGCATGGTGATCAAGGTTGGCGCTATATCCTCTTGGCGCCTTGTATTCAAGATCAGAACTCGCCATAGTGGGTGCACCCTTTGGATATTTCGCTTTATACCATTTTTCATATTCCTTCTGCTGACTTTCGGAAAACGTGTCAAAGGAATCCCAGCCTCCATACCCGGGTTCATTTTGAATTTTATGATGAACCACTTTAACTGCATCCCAACCCATGTCAATATATCCGTCCGTTCCTATTAACCGAAGCCCTTCACCCCGCTCACTTCCATCAACAAAGTTTACACGCATCTGCAAATTAAAAGCAGCA
>CAZNRJ010000249.1:0-6237 GCA_964574945.1 uncultured Ohtaekwangia sp.
GTTCCATTCCTTGGTGGTTGATAACGTTCCCCTGCAGCCAGATTTTGGTTTGAGAAGTCATCGGTTATAAACCCAGATGCTTCTGATGATATGAATCTTGTAGTTTGCATTTCACGGGTGAATCCTGCTGTTGCGTTCACCTTGTGTTTACTATTGGCAAACGTGTGGTTGTACTGAGCCACTCCTTCCATAACATAATAAACCGTTGATGTTCTCCTTTCGCTCCCTGTGCCATCCGGAACACCTCTGTTAAGTCTTGTTGCATACACATCCTGAATGGTATTGGTGTTGTCTGTACCCACCATGAATTCCAACGTGAGATCTTTCGTGAGTTTATATTTGGTCCGAAGATTTCCAAGAAATCTGAAGATTGATAATTGATCCAGTCTTTCTGTTGCTGTAATGAGTGGGTTATCACCTGCGCTATCGCTGAAGGGATATCCCAGTAAAACGTCACCGGGAGTATAACTTCCGTCGGCCTGATACGGACTGTTAATTGGAGGCATACCGAGTGTGTTCTGTATGATTCCATCTGATGTGCGATTAGCTTTCGAAGTTGAGGCAAAGATCTGGCTGGTAAAGCTTAACCGCTCGTTGGCCTTTTGATCAAGGTTCAGGCGAAAGGATCCACGTTCGAAGCCGGAAGCAATTACTACGCCTTCCTGATTTGTATAATTACCAGACACAAAATACTTCGTCTGGTCATTACCACCACCCACACTGAGTGTATAGTTTTGCACAAGCGCATTTTGAAAAACTTCGTCCTGCCAATCCGTATTGATTACGGATGCAGCATCTACATCAGGAAATGGTAATGGCTGATTATCGTTAGTGGCTCTTTCATTGGCGATGGTGACAAATTGTTTGCTGTCAAGTACATCAAGTTTTTTAATCACCTGAGATACTCCGACAGACGATTCGAAATTAACGTTCGCCTGATTCGCTTTTCCGCGTTTAGTGGTGATGAGGATAACCCCATTGCTTCCGCGAGCACCATAGATCGCTGTGGCCGATGCATCTTTTAAAATTTCAATTGACTCTATATCTCCCTGGTTGATGGTTGCGAGCATACTCGTGTTGCCATCACTACCACTTTGCGCGGGAACGCCATCGATCACGTATAATGGATCGTTACCACCCATGATTGAATTCTGCCCCCTTATTCTAACAATGGTTCTTCCTCCAGGTTGACCACTTCCTTGTGTGACTTGTACTCCGGGAGCTTGTCCCTGAAGACCTTCTTCCACAGAAACCATGGTGCGGCCTTCGAAAAGTTTTGGACTCACTGAACTGACCGAACCGGTGAGATCAGTTTTTTTCTGAGTACCATAGCCAATCACAACTACCTCATCGAGTTCGTGTAGTTCAGCGACCAAAGTAACGTCAAGGACTTGTCGATCGCCCACGATTACCTCCTTGGACAAATATCCTATGAAGCTAAAGATCAGCACAGCGTCTGTACTTACATTCATTGAATACGCGCCGTTGGCATCCGTTACTGTACCATTTTGAGTTCCTTTCTGAATGATATTCACCCCGGGAATAATTCCGCTTCCATCTTGTGCAGAAACTTTCCCAGTCACAGTAACAGATTGTGAAAATCCCATGAGTGGGATCATCAACAACATTGTCATAAACAACATGTTTAGAAACGTGCTGTTGATTCGTTCAAAACATGGCTCTTCATTTTCGGTGTTACCTACTGGTTGGTCAGCCGCTTTTCTCGTAATGTAAATTTTGTGTAAAGTCATTTTCATAAACTATTGGCTATGGTTTAGAGTAATTTTTTTACTAAGACGCATACAATTAATTATTTCAAAAGGCCATTTCTACTTGGCTATGTCAAAAATAGAGTGGCTTCGCAATCGTTTTCTATAATTTTATATCAATTCATTGTATGATATTACCATAAGCTGATTTGGCTGTAAAATAGTAGAAAACGCATTAGAAAAGGCCCAAGCATGACATAGCAAAGGGCGCGATTGAAAAAAACCAGGTGCTGATTTAAGAGGGTGGAAATTCCAGAGAATGTTTACCTAGAATTTGAGGGTTTTCTGAATACAGGAAGCTACCTCTTCACCAAGCAATGCATACCCTCTCTCTGTAAAATGAACATCATTTGGATTCTGATACTCCTTTATAAGAGGCTGTGCAAAGCTAAAGAGGTCATTAATTGCGATGCGGTGTTTTCGCATGATACGCAACGCCACTTTGTTATATTTGGTCAATTGATCCGGTTCTCTCATAACCCGGTTTGATCGTGCAGGTACGGGTGTGGTGGATGCAAAAACAAGAACTGCCCCGGTTGCCTCCAATCGACTCACAATCCATTGCAAATTCTTTTTATATACAGGGAGTGTAGATTGAACGGGATCGGTAGCATTGTTTGTTCCTTCACCCGTCCTGGTGTCAACGTGTTTCATATCATGCAGGCCGAAGTTAAAATGGATCAGGTCATATTTTTCCTGACCAAGCCATTGATCTAATTTCTCAACTCCCATTCTGGTGCCATTACAATTTTCTTTAGGTCTTGAAACGATGGCCTTTCCTTCCAAAGCCTTGACTACAAAAGGTGTGTATCCGATAGATATTGAATCACCAATGATAAATACGCGTGGCAGTGCATTGAGTTGAGAACTTTTTGCCCATGCATTTGACACGACACCAAGCAAGGGTATAGAAAGCAAAGATTTAATAATTTCTCTTCGCGAAAATGTGCTCATCATTCTGTTCTTTGTGTGAACTTAAATTACTGCAGGCTCCTTCAGGCTTAACGTGGATCGCAGTGCAGCGTATTCATTGTATAATTCATCTATGTTTACCCTGACTTGTGGTGTTAGTACTTCCCTATTTTTCCGCGAAAATGTGTTAATCTTCATGCCTCTTTTCTGTAGAAAATATTTTGCAACTGTAGGATATTCCGTGTGCATCACGGCCATGTTGGCTATCAGAAATTCCTGTACTTGTTGTATTCCTTCAATCTCCTCCGGGTTATTATAATTTTTGCATAGCCATACGATAAGTTCAGGAAAAAAATTTCCCTGGATACAGGATAGGCCTGCAGAACCTACTTTCAAAGAATTTACTGCATGAACCATATAGGCATCATATAAACCAAATTTCTTTGAGCCAGCGCATGCCTTATTTTTAGCGGCTACATTTTCAAGATTCAGGCATGTGTCCTTATGATAAATCACTCTGCCCGTGTTGACGAATTGTGCAAGTTGTTCAGGCTTTAGCACTCGCTTATAGGGCACGGGACATTCATAAAATCCAAGCGGTACATTCCCGGTAAAATCCAATAACTGAAATACATTTTCATTAAACTGCTCATCAGACTCATGTTCTTCCGCTAATAAGCTGGTGATGGTGATCACTGCATTTGCACCCGTGTCGTAGATCTCTTTTATAAAATCTGCCTGACCCTGAATGCTGTCTTTAAAAGTTCCTGTCGCTACAACCGGAACTTTGCCATTAGCTATTTCAACAATATGTTTAACTGACGCAAGCATTTCAGGTCTTGTTAGTTCAAACATTTCACTTGACAGGCAATTAGCAAATAACCCGGAAGCCCCTGCTTCTAAATAAAATTCAGTAAGCCGTATTAATGCCTCATAATCTATTGATCCATTCTCTTTAAACGGCATTAACATTACTGGTATAAATCCTTTTTCTTTCTTCATGACAAATGATGGTGGTCTTTTTTATGAATTATTGATGGCTCAAGCTATTGATTAGCCGTCCTGGTTTTATATACCATGTTAACGAATCGTTATAGGATATTTTCACGAGTTTGCACGGGTAGGTCGTTTAATCCTTGTGATGATCGTTCCTGTCAGAAATATGACCAAAGTGCCTACCACAATGATCATATTGGCATGTAGTGGATTTCGTAAGAAAGCATAGTTTTCCGGGATGAGGTAGGAAAGAGACATCCATAAAATAACGAGAATACCAATGACCACAGCTGCGAAGGCCTCTAAGTTGCCCGTCTTCTTGCTGATGATTCCTAATAAAAACAAGCCGAGCATACCGCCTCCAAAAATTCCTGAAAGCTGCCACCACACATCGAGAATGCTTTTCACTCCGATCATGGCAATACCCGCGGTCATTCCTGCTAATCCAAATACCATGGTGGAGAAGTACAGTAAGCGCATGTTTTGTTTTTCAGTTATTCCCGGGTTGATATAGCGTTTGTAAATATCTTCCGTGAATACGGTCGCGGATGCATTCATGCCTGAGCTAATGGTACTCATGGCGGCAGACAAAATTGCTGATACAATTAACCCAAGCAATCCCGTTGGAATCATGGTCACCATAAAGTGTGGCATTACTTTATCACCGTAATCAGATGGCATGAGTTGCTTTGCCATTGTGGCTATGTCAGATGTGGATGCTCCGGCACCTAATTTTTCTGCGGCAGCCTGTAATTTGACGGGTTCTATCATATCAGGGTTAACCTGATAATAACTGTACAGGCAAACTCCGATCACAAAAAACAGAAAGGAGGCTGGTATATAAATCCATACACACAACCAAACCGACTTCGATGCTTCCCTGGCAGATGATGCAGTATGATAGCGTTGAACATAATTTTGGTCCATTCCAAAATTATTGAGGTTAATAAAAAAGCCATAGAGCAGCACTACCCAAAATGAGGAGGTAGTAAAATCAAGGGAGAAGTTTCCGAGGCTGAACTTATGATCATTGCTTCCTATTTCAATAATCTTTGAAACTCCCCCAGGCATGTTGATAACGATGAGGTAAACAATTAGTAATGCACCCAGTGTTTTCAATACACCTTGAACCACTTCTGTCCAAATCACGGCTTCTATCCCACCCATCACTGTATAAAGTATGATGCAGACGCCTGTTACTACCATGATGGTTTCCATGCTGTAACCGGTTAGCGCCTGGAGCGTAAGAGAAATCCCAAAGAAAATAGAACCCATACGTGCAAGCTGAGTTAGTAAAAAGCACACCACAGCATACGTGCGAGCCCACGCCCCAAACCGCTTTTCAAGATTGGTATAAGCCGAAACTTCACCGGTACTTCTATAAAATGGAACAAAATATTTTGCTGCCATGATTGCTGCCAAGGGCATGGACAGGCTAAACACGAATGAATTCCAGTTTCCGCCAAACGCTTTTCCCGGGACTCCCAGAAAGGTGTTGCTGCTCAGGAAGGTGGCATAGATTGATAAACCAATTGCCCAACCAGGAATTTTCCCGGATGCCTTTGTAAATTGTTCGGACCCACCACTCTTCCTTGAGAAATATACGCCTACCAAAACCATTCCGATTAGGTAAATTAGAATGACGATAATATCAAGGATTGGCAGGTTATTCATTTTTCATTTTGAGTTTAACTTTTTTATGCTTGCTTGTTTCCTAATGAACAATATTTATGGTACCGTTTTTCATACAGGCTACCCTTTGCAAGCTCTGGAAAAAATGTTTTATCAAATCCCGAAGACATAGCACGTTGTGCTTGTTGAATGTCTGTATAGATTCCACTGACTGTAGCTGCAAACATAGCAGCTCCCAGGGCGCATGCCTGTTCGCTTTTTACAACTGCAATCTCCATTTGCAAAACGTTCGCTAATGTTTGCAATACAAACTTTGATTTTTTACTGATGCCACCGAGTACAATCACCTTCCTTACAGGGATACCTTCTTCAACAAAGCGCATGATAATTGCTTTTGAACCAAATGCTGTTGCTTCCACCAGGGCTTTAAAGATGCGGGGTGCATTACTTCCCAACGTTATTCCGCTTATCATGCCCGTGAGATCCATGTTGGCATCGGGCGTACGTCTGCCATTGATCCAATCGATGGCCAGTTCATCGTGCTCGGATACAGGTAGCAACGCAGCCTGTTCATTTAGCATGGGCAGGATAGCATCCTTAACTTTTTTTATTTCATCATCAGGTAAAGTTCCTTTTAATACTTCATTTAGAGGGAACGCCAACAATTGTTCAAACCATTTATAGACATCCCCAAAAGCAGACTGACCTGCTTCCATACCCAGCATTCCCGGAATGATTGATCCATCCACTTGTCCGCAAATACCTTTTACCAAATGATTTCTGTAGATATCAATGGGAGCGATCAGCATATCGCATGTAGAGGTACCCATTACTTTAACGAGTGTATAGGGTTCTATGGCGGCACCAACGGCACCAAAGTGTGCGTCAATTGCCCCAACTCCTATTGCTACATCTTCAGGAAGTCCCA
>CAZNRJ010000250.1:0-6227 GCA_964574945.1 uncultured Ohtaekwangia sp.
TGCGTCAAAACATGGAAGAGCTATCGGCTACCCAGGAAGAAATGCAGCGGGTGCTGAGTGCAACGCAAAGCAAAGAGCGATACCTGAAGGATTTAATCAATTCTTCAACGGATTCAATTTTCACATTAGATAAAGAGTTTAAGGTTCTTGATTTCAACAAGTCATTTGTTAATCACCTTAAAAACAAAGGTGTAAACAGCGCGAAAGGCTTCAATATGCTTTCGCTCTTAAGCGATACAGAAAAGCAAGAGCTTAAAAATAAGTTCGAGCGGGTGTTGGCCGGTGAAACGATAGAGCACAGGGAGATCGTGATAGTAAAGGGTAATGAAATTCATTTGACCACCCGCTATTCACCTATGCAAAATGAAACGGGTATCGTAAACATGATCGCAGGCTTTACACGGGAAGTGACTTCTTTGTCAGCTAACGGAAAGACAAAAAATGAACTTGGCCTTGCAGGAAAATAGGAAGGTTACAAAAGCAACTAAGAAGGAGACTGTGAAGAGGTTACCCGAAATATCTACTGTGTTATTCTCGATGAACGAAGCCATCGAGCAGTTAAATACAATACTGAAAGACAGCATCATTTTGAGAATGGATTTTAGCATTGAAGCGCTGGGAAGCGAGATTGAGGAATTAATTGAATTCACTACTCCTGAACTTAACGGCCGGCCGTTGCAAAGTATTTGTGAAAGGCATGATTTGCCAACAGACATTAAAGAGCACCTGGAGGGCGGATTCTTTGATAATATTTCAGCAAATCTACTGTCAAAGTATGGGGAAAGGGTAGGCGTTATTATTTCAGGATTCTACCTGGGCCTGATCAGCGACATAAATGGATATGTTGTGTTGAAAGTTAAGGTATCCGAAAATGTAACCCATTTAAAAAGAGAGCTGGTCCTAAAAAATACAGAACTGGATTCATTCATCTACAGAACAGCACATGACTTGCGCGGACCGTTGGCAACCATAAAGGGATTGGTGAACCTTATTAAAATCCGAAAGGATAATTGCGAGGTGGATGAATTAACATCCATGATAGAAATACATGCCAATAAATTAGACGACCGGCTGTTTAAATTACTTTACCTGGCCGATGTCAGCGACAAACAAGAAGTTTCAACGGAATCTTTAAATTTTTCCTTGCTTGAAACTTCCCTCAAAAAATTGTTGGCAGACAATTGCCATTTGAACAATGTGGTATTCAAATTAAACTCACCGGTTACTGAGTTGTATGGCATAAATGAATATAGTACCCGCCAGCTTTTAAGCAGCCTGTTGCTTTACATTGTTTCCTTGCCCGTGTCATCGGTAGCTAAAGAGAATGTGGTAGAGATTGTGATGGATGTTACGTTGAAAGGAGGCTGGCTGATGTTAAGTATAAACGCCCGAGGTTTTAAGGCCAGCCAAAACACCCAGTCGGTTATTAATAATATCACATCCCTGTATTCTGATTTATTGATCAACCCGTATTTGTTCAACTACTATGTAGCCCAAAAGAGGGCCATTGAATTGGAAGCATCCATGAAGATTGATTTCCATGATAAGGATAAGCAGGTAGTGAACCTGCATATTCCAATCAAATCACTTGATGTGACTTTGTCCAAAACAATTAACTGATCATCATTAAATAGCTGCCAAATAACTTTTAACCATACAAACCTTACCCAACGTGATTCAGGATATTGACATAAAGGATCTCAAGCAAATTACAGAATTGATTCACTTGAAACATGGTTACGACTTTCGAAACTATGCCATGTCTTCCTTCAAAAGAAGAGTGCTTAGGATTTTGGAAGTGGGTGGCCTTACCATTGAATCATTGTTAGACAAGCTTTCTGAACAAACAACTTTCATCGATGATTTTTTAGATGAACTGACTGTAAATGTTACTGAAATGTTTCGCGATCCGGGATTCTGGAGAATACTCCGCGAAGAAATTATTCCCGGCATTTTGCTCAACAACAAGCAGTTTAAAATATGGCATGCCGGGTGTTCATCGGGTGAAGAAGTGATTTCCATGAACATCCTGCTTAAAGAAATGGGCATTAAGGATCAGGTAAAAATTTATGCCACCGATTTAGATCAGGCTATTCTTGAAAAAGCGCGGGCGGCAAATTACTCATCGAAGAACATGGAAACCAATGAGAAGAATTACATCCGGTTTCAGGGAAAGGGAACGCTTAAAGATTACTATACCGAGATTGGCGGAAAGGCTGTGATCAATAAAGAGTTGATCTCAAACGTATCGTTTCAAAAGCATGACCTTGTGCTTGGTAACGGCTTCGGAAAATTTGATTTGATCCTTTGCAGAAATGTGATGATCTATTTCAACCAGGCGCTGCAAAACGAAGTTGTTAAAAAATTTCATAACGACTTAAATAAATATGGATACCTCGCCATTGGGGCAAAGGAATCCATGATCTGGTGCGACTATGCAAGCCGCTTCATTGTGGTCAACCAGGAAGAAAAGGTTTATAAAAAAATCAGAGACTAAGCCTGGCGATGCAGCAGTACAATCTCAATAATAGTTATAAAGCGGTCGTGATTGGCGGATCGGCAGGAAGCTTTCAGGGCATTGTGAAAATTTTGTCACAACTGCCGGTGGATTTCCCGCTGCCAATTATCATGGCTTTGCATCGGCTAAAGCATGTACGTCATGGGTTTGTGGAAGCGCTATCCATTAAGAGCGCTCTTAGAATTATTGAGCCGGATGATAAAGAATCGATTAAGAAAGGATTGGTTTACCTGGCTCCGGCCAACTATCACATGTCCGTTGAAATTGGAAATTATTTTTCGCTTTCCACCGAACACATGGTTAATAACTCACGGCCTTCTATTGATATCACATTAGGAAGTGCTGCGTATGCCTATCGAAATAAATTAGTAGGCATTTTACTTTCAGGTGCCAATAAAGATGGCGGGTTGGGCATGAAAAACATTGCCGATAAAGGAGGGCTTACCATTGTTCAGGACCCTGCCGATTGTATGATCAGTACTATGCCATTGGCGGCCCTGGCCCTGTCGAAGATAGATTACACGCTGAACCTGAATCAAATTATAAATTTTTTAAAAGAACTATACAATCAGTATAAATGAAGACATCGATACTATATAAAGCACCAACCGTTGCAGCTACCTTATTCTTTATCGGGATTGTGACTTCTGCTTATGCATTGCACACACTGGGGGGAAATACCGGGAGCTTGTTACCTGCTTCCATCGTAATCGGTGCTACTTTCTTATGCGGGATAGTTTCTATTTATCTCTTAACCGCGAGGAAGAATGAAAAGATAGTTTATGTTGAAAAGACAAAACAAGAGGAGATCCAAGATCAGCAAGTAAAGATCGAAGAAGTTGGTCAATTGAACATTAATCAAATTGAAACGATTGTAGAAGGACCTTATGATTCCCTTCAAAATGCATTGAATGAAGTTTGCGATCAGCTTCAGGCAGGGCAGGGAGCTATCTATATGGCCAATTCACAAAAGCTTGAGTTAAAATATGGGTATGCGATTTCATTCGATAACGGTTTATCTACTGAATACGAATTTGGTGAAGGACTGATTGGAAGGGTCGCGGCTGAAAAGAAGATGTTGTACATCGATAAACTGCCGGAAAATTACCTGACAATTTTTTCAGGCCTGGGCGCAGCTTCGCCTTCGCACCTGGTCATGGCCCCTATTATTAATGCAAACAAAATTGAGGGAGTGCTGGAGGTAGCGATGTTTCATTCACTTAATACGAGCACGCTCGAACAACTGAAAAAGATAGCTGAAGTTTTGGCGGGAGTAATGCACAAAGACAAAATGATTGAGTATGCATAAGAATATTAAAATAAATTTTAAGATCACGCTTTTGGTCTTTGCTTTAACAGCAGTAGCTGTAGCGGTAATTGGATTTGTGGCGTATCATTTGGATCCTTCACAGACTAAGGAGGAGCAATTGCGCACGTACTTATATGTTGGTTCATCCGTCTGCTTATTTACGTTGCTCGTATCGGGCATATACGCGAAAGCAATGGTGCGGCCATTGTCCTCTATGGCCAGCACGCTGGAGATGGTTTCAAAAGGTGAACTTCCTGAAGAGTCGGCCTATTTATCTTCCGATGAGTTTGGTCTTATGCAAACCCGCGTGGATGAGCTGGTGAGCATGCTAAAAAGAAATGCAGACTTCGCCCAAAAAATTGGTGAAGGCAAATACGATACCTCATTTGAGTCTGCAAGTGAACACGACTCTCTTGGCGGGGCTCTTGTGAACATGCGAAACAACCTGGTGGTAAATGATACGAAGGAAAAGGAAAGAACCTGGATTGTTCTCGGTTTGGCCGAAGCGAGCGAGATCCTTCGCACCAGCGATTCATTAGATAAGCTGGGGGATGATATTATCCGGTTTACGATCAATAAAATTGGGGCGATACAGGGCGCGTTTTATATCGTAAATGAGGAAGAGAAAACCATTGAGTTGCGCAATAGCCTTGCGTACAATCGAAAAAAATATTTGAAAAAATCATATCGTTTTGCTGAAGGATTAGTTGGGCAGGCAGCTATTGAACAGCAAATGATTTTAAGAACTGAAATACCCGATAGCTATTTATCGATTACTTCAGGAATATTGGGAGAGAAGAAACCATCGTGCCTCATGATTATGCCCTTGATAGCAAATGAGGAAGTATTTGGCGCTATTGAATTGGCGGGATTTGTAAAATTCAATTCATTCCAGATCAAGTTTGTAGAAGAACTGAGTACCATGCTGGCGCGCACCATTTTCAATATTAAAGTAAATGAGCGCACTAAGAGGTTACTGGCAGAATCGCAGGAGATGAGCAGCAATTTGAAGGAACAGCAGGAAGTGCTTCGTCAGAATGCAGAGGAGATGCAAGCTACGCAGGAAGAGTTGGAAAAATCGAATTCAAAACTTGCTGAGCAGATGGAAGAAGTAAATCACACGCGCAACCGCATGCAACTTCTTCTTGAAAATGCATCTGAAGTAATTACCATTTATGAAGAGAATGGAACCATTCGTTACATCTCACCTTCGGTTGAAACCATTTTGGGCTACATGCCAAGTGAGCTGCAGGAAAAAAGTGATTTGAAATTTGTACACACCGATGAGAAGGAAATATTTTCTAACCTTTTCAGCCGACTGAAGCAAACACCCGGGGAACAGGTAACGGCACAATTCCGATACGAAAACAAAAAAGGGGAATACATCTGGATTGAAGCAACCGGAACCAACTTCATGTCCAACTCTGCTATCCGCGGATATATTTTGAACTCCCGGGATATTACCGAGAGGAGAAGAGCCGAACAGGAACAGCGCATGCGCAGTAAGATGCAGGCACTTTCAGAAAACTCAACGGACTTAATTGCCCGGCTTGAAGAAGGAACGATTAGTTATATCAACCCGGTAATTGAGACCTATACAGGACAGGAAGTGGGCGTGTTCATGCACAAAAAAGTAGAAGAAACATCCCTTGATTCGTCTGTGCTGGAAAGCTGGCTTCGCATTGTTGAGCAGGTAAACAACTCAGGCAATAAAGTAACAGCAGAAATGGATTTTCCATCGGAGATGGGAAAACGTGTAATGCAAATCGATGCCATTCCTGAATTCAATGAACAGGAAAATATTGAATCGGTATTAGTAGTGTCGCATGATATTACCGAACGCAAGCTTATTGAATTGGATATCCAGAACAAGAACAAAAAAATCAACGATTCAATTAACTACGCCAAGAGAATTCAAAATGCAATTTTACCGGATAGTGAAATTATCAGTAAAACCCTTCCGGATTCCTTCATCCTATACAAACCCAGGGATGTAGTGAGCGGGGATTTCCCGTGGTTCGCTCATTTGAATGATGACATTTTCATTGCGGCAGTTGATTGTACAGGACATGGTGTGCCTGGAGCGTTGTTGTCGTTGATTGGATATTTCTTGCTCAATGACATTGTGAAAAGCCGTAATGTAACTGACCCGGGTAAGATTCTTGATTTGCTTGATGAAGGAGTTACACAAACGCTACGTCAGGATCAGGACAACTCAATGACGAAGGACGGAATGGACATTGCCTTGTGCCGCATCAATACGAAAACCAAAACGGTAGAGTACGCTGGGGCCCATCGTCCATTATATGTAATGAACAATGGAGCAATGGAAGAAGTGAAGGGTGATAAATTCCCGATCGGTGGAGGTATAGCCAAGAACCAAACCAAGTTCACGTCTAC
>CAZNRJ010000251.1:0-6209 GCA_964574945.1 uncultured Ohtaekwangia sp.
TTTTTTCATGCCGGTCACCTTTCCTTCTATTGTCGAAACCGTTTGTTTTGGTTCGGGTGCAGCGGGTTGTGGTTGATCTTTTTTCCGCTGGGCGAAAGATGCAATGCTTACAAAAAGCAGGAGCGCGAGAATACTTTTTTTCATTGAGATTATCAGTTTAGCCTTTGGGAAAGCTAACCAATAAAAAAAGTGATTGCAACCTGAGTTAAACAGAACGACAGGTTTTTATTTTAGTGGTAGACCTCACCCTCGTTCCCTCTCCAAAGGAGAGGGATGACGCTTGATCAGATTCATTTTTCAATTTTATAATCTATTCAGGTTGTAACTTGCTTCTTAGCCTCAGATATTCGTTAGCAACAGGCGGCTCCCCCGGAGCCGGGATTATCGAATGGGAAACCATTCTACAAATAGGTTGCTCCTGCGGAGCATGCACGTGTTTAGTTTATCGGTTCCCTGACAGGAATAAATTTTAAAATATAAATCTATTCCATTAGTGCCCGGTTAAAACAATTTAGGATCATGAAACCTAATAGGATCAGGCAAATCGAAGTTTTAAAATTTTTAGTTTTAAAAACGGAATTCAAATCGTCACCATTAAAAATTTGAAGCTGTGACCATGACCATCAATCGTTTAGATTCAAATACAATCTTTTTAACTGTACACTAATGAATCTATTCAATTATTAATCATGCTTGCTCCAGAGGAGCAACCTAATTGTAGAGCAAAATGTGTAATCAATCTTTTGGCTCCGGAGGAGCCACCTGTTTGTTATTCGGCACAATCCTAAATCAATTTCTCTAAGCTCGCTTTGGCCAGCGCTTCCGATTTGCTGCGCACCTGAAGCTTGGAATAAATATTTTTAATATGTGTCTTCGAAGTCTCTTTCGAAATAAAAAGCTCTTCCGAAATCTGTGTATACGTTTTTCCTTCCGAAATCAATTGTAAAATTTCTGTTTCGCGTTTAGTCAGCGGACTGTTCGGATTCACATGAAAATTGTCAATCACCATACGCGCAATCTTGCTGCTCATGGGTGCGCCTCCTTTTGTAATTTCTTCCAGGGCCGAAAGTAATTCCATGTAGTTCGCACTCTTGGTAATGTACCCGGAAGCTCCAGCCTTCAGCGCTTCAAACACCAGCTCACTATCTTCATACACGGTAACCATAATTACATCAGCCTTCTGGGCTTTATCTTTTATTATTTTAGCGCCTTGTATACCGTTCATGCCACCCGGCAATTCAATATCCATCAGCACAATATCCGGCTTATCGTGATTCAGGTTTTTGATGGCCTCTTCACAACTGCCATAGGCATTTACTGTAAAGAAATTGGGCGAGCTATTTACAATCAATGAAAAGCTGTTTCTTATTTCAGAATCATCTTCAACAATCAGCACACGTTTTTTAGATTCGGTTGACATACTTTTTAGTTTTAGTTATTGTAAAGGACAAGGAAACAATTGTTCCGGATTTGTTTTTATTATTTTGAATACGCAAAACCGATTTGATCCGTTCGGCCCGGATGCGCATATTTTTTATTCCGTTCAGGTGTGTTATTTCACTCATTGAAAACCCCGTGCCATCATCTTCCAAAATCATTTCAAACTGCTCGCTGTCTTGTTTTAGGATGAACGCCACATTTTTTGCCTGCGAATGATTAAACACATTGGTCATCGCCTCCTTCATAATCAGGTTTGCTTCGCGGCTGAAGCCATAGGGTGCCCGGATGGTATCTTTGATTTGATTGTAAGCGCGAAATTGAATTTCCTTTTCTTCAAAAAGTTTTTCTCCAAAATCGCGGATGTGCAAAAACAAGCGCGATAACTCATCATTTTGCGGGTCAATGCTCCAAATAAAATCGCGGGTACCTGTATATAAATATTTAGCGGAGTCTTCCACTTTATTATACAATTCAACCGCCTGTCCATTCTTGCTAAGCTTCATCACGCTTACATAGTTAATGATGCGGGTAAGCTGGTTTCCCATTTCGTCATGAAAATCGCGGGCAATTTCTTTGCGCAAATGCGCCTGCTCTTGCTGGCGAATGTGTTCAATCTCTAACACCCGTTTTGTCCGGCTTCGAACCCGCAAGGAGAGAATAAGGAGCAACAATCCAAACAGGATAATCGAGACAAAAACGATAAACGTACTGGTTGCATAAAACGGGGCTGCTATGGTAAATGAATAAAGTAACGGAACCGTATCCCAACTTCCTTTTTTATTGGTAGCAAGAATCTGCAGTGTATAATCTCCCGCAGGAAGGTTGCCATACGTTACCTGGCCCAGCGATGTGGGTTGTGACCAGGCCATATCAAAATTTTTGAGATAATATTTATACCTGACAGATTGTGGATTGCGTTTGCTCACGCGATTGAAATAAAAGGTGACGTGATTTTTATCCGATGGAAATGCCGGCTGAAAAGGAACTTTAAAAAAACCCGTTGTGCTGTCTGAAAATTTACGGGCCGAAAACTCCCCATAAAACAATTCAACAGACGTAAGATGAAGGTCGTGTGATTTTTCGGGCAGGTTCTGATTGTCATTAAATTGGTAAAGGCCATCAATCAGTCCAAAGAATTTTTCATCGCCAAAGTAAAATGCATTTTGATTTGTCTCAACACCGGTGAGCCCGTTTTCAAAACCATAGTGCAGGTTCTCAACCAGGTCGAGCGTTTTATTAAGCCGGATGCGATTAATGCCCTGTTCTGTTCCTATCCAGACATATCCATCCTGGTCGGCAGCCACGAAATAAACCAGGTTGGAGGGCAGGCCATCTTTTGTAGCCAAAAGTTTTTTTACTGTATTTGTTTTAGGGTCAAAAATCAGAACCCCAGCGCCCGATGATCCAATCAATAAAAGTGAATCCTGGTAAACATTAATTGAAAAGACCGAAGTATTGGTAAGCTCAGGCACCAAAAGTTTTTTAACCCGGTTATTTTGTAACCGGCTTAATCCAAATTCGGTGCCGATAAAAAGTGTTTTTTCATTTTTGAAATACCGAATGGCATAAACCAATTGTCCTTTCAAGCCATGATCGGCCGTATAGGAGGTAAATTGTTCACCATCAAAATAATTAATACCGGCACCGGTTGTTCCACACCACAATCCACCGGCTTCATCAAAATCAATATTAACCACATACTGACTTGAAAGTCCGTCTTCGCGGCCGTAAAGCCGGAACCGGTCATTCGCTGCATCGTACCTTCCCAATCCTCCTTCCGTTGCAATCCAAAGTTCACCCTGCGGACTGATTTTAATATCAAAGATTTCCTGCTCTTTATTTTCCAAAACATAATGCTTCGGTTTTCCTTTGTGAATTTTCCAAAGACCTTTTTCCGAAGATCCAATCCAGGTGGCTCCATCTGAATCTTTGGCAATTGCCATTACCGAGTTGAGTTTGTCAGACGACCACCGGTCAAAATCCTGAGTTGCATATTTATAAAGTCCCCTGCCGTTTGTGCCAATCCAGGTGTTGCCTTCCTTATCGAAATGAATCTGGGACACCATTACATCCTTTAGTACCTCCACAATTTCTCCATCTGTTTCTTTTTGATAGGATAAATTCCCTTTTGTGAAATCCCAAAAGAATTTATTCAATGAATCGTATGCCACTACATGTTTTTCAAAATTGAATGGCATCTTTTCAAAAGAGCCTTTTGCCGTGTTCAATGAAAAGTATCCCTGATCGGATTCAATAATCAATTTTTTTTGATAGTGAAAAAAGCCAAACACACGGCTAAATGTTTCCTTATGGGAAATAATTTTCCGCTTTCCCCCTTCATCCATAAGCAGGAAACTACTGTCGTTTAAGTAAAATGCGAGTTGCCGGTTACGAAGCTTCACCCCGGAGAAAATATTTTTACCGGCCAGGATGGGCTTTTCCCAGAAATAAACTGAATCGCGATAAATTTTACCCATTGAGCCAGACTGTGTAATAAAAAAAACTGAATCACGCTGCTCAAAAATCCTTCTTATTCTTTTTGGATTGGGTTGTTGTGATTGGAAGACCGTAAACTGAATTCCATTAAACCGCGAAATGCCATGCGGATGTACAATCCATAAATTCTGTTTTGCATCAAGCATGAGCGAAGTGACCACGTTGCTCAACAAGCCATCCAATGTATTGTATGTCTTGAATTCTTTGCCATCAAACCGGGCGAGGCCCCCTCCATTCGTACCAATCCACAGATACCCGTTTGCATCCTCTACAATGGCATTTACCTGCGATTGCGGCAACCCATCCACGGCAGTGTAATGGCGCAACCCAAATTGCTGTGCATTCAGATGGACAGTTATAAATAAAGTACCTAAAATGAGAAGCCTTGCACGCATAACGGGGTAACAAGTTAGGAGTATTTGAAATGAAACCGAATACCCCCGTTGGCGGGATGCTGGATTCCCGTTGCTGGTCAATTGCTTTTGGATTCAAGGATAATAGTTACTGATTACCTTGCAACACCACCATCCGGTATCTTGCATCCAGTATCCACCTTAAGGTTGTGACTTTACCAAAACCTTCGCATTATTAAGAAGTATTTTAGACGGCTTTTATTAATAGAACCGTATGACGGAAGATGAAATCCGTAAGGAATTGTTGATCATAGAACGATCAAAAAAAGACCGACAGGCTTTTGGAGAACTCTATGAAAAATATTTCGACCGTATTTTCAATTATATCTTGCGCCAAACAGACGATGAAGAATTGGCAGGTGACCTTTGTTCACAGGCTTTTGTTAATGCTTTAAATAATATTGGAAAATATGAATATCGGGGTTTCCCGTTCTCGGCCTGGCTTTATAAAATTGCCGGCAATGAAGTAAACAAGCATTACCGAAAAAACAAAGGCAAGAAAATTTTCAGCATTGAAGAACTGAAAGTGCGCGAGCTCGTTGAACAGACTGAAGAAGGTTGGGATGAAGAATTAATAAACCGCCTGCTTGGCTATATGAACGAATTGCCAACCGACATGGTGCAGGTTTTGGAATTGCGTTTTTTTGAAGATAAAGATTTTAAGGAAATTGCTTTTATTCTCGATATGACAGAAAGCGGTGCCAAAATGCGCACCTATCGTGCATTGGATAAATTGAGAACAAATTTTAATATTAAGGTGAGGTATCATGGGTAAGCATGAAATTCGGATACGGAGACAACGCATGGCGGCACGTGGAAGCGAGCGGTTCCGAAATTATAATTCCATTTTAAAGCAACATGATGAAGGTAAACGCATCAAAACGATTACCCGCATTTTTACTTTCTTCTTTATCATTGTGGCGCTCATCCTCATCTTTGTTGTGGTGTCGCGGTGGGAAAAAAAACAAGCCGGGCCGGGAAAAATTTCTTCTGCCAAAATTGTAAGATTAAATGTGTGACTAAATCATGAGTATGTGATTAGGGAGTTATCACCTAAACACAACATACCATGGAAGCAAAGAAAAATCCAAAACAAGATTTGCAAAGGCAATCTTTTAAATTCTTTTTGATTGGCCTGAGCATAAGTGTAGCATTGACAATTACCGCGTTTGAGTGGCGAACACAAAAACGCGAGCCTGTTCCTCCAACATTCGACTCCCCTACGGAAATAATGTTTGAAGTTAAACCCACCGTGCACGAGGTAATTCCTCCGGCACCCATTCCTATAAAACAAAATGTTCCGCTATCAAAATCAGTTGCACTTATTACTCTTACCGAAATTGATAATTCAAGTGTTGAAACTGATGATGTTCCGCTTACAGACGATATTGATGTTAACGTTCCCATCGCAACTATTCCTGAAGAAACCGGTCCGGTTATTTTCACAACTCCGGAATTAATGCCCATGCCTATTGGTGGTTACAAATCATTTTATGAACAACTTTCCAATTCAGTCAGGTATCCGCGCCAGGCACAACGAAATCATACAGAAGGTAAAGTGTTTGTTGAATTTATTATTGATCAGCAAGGCAATGTTTCTGACCTGAAAATTATAAAGGGAATTGGCGATGGATGCGATGAAGAGGCCATGCGTGTTTTGTTACTAACACGCTGGCAACCCGGAAAACAGCGTGGAGTACCCGTTAAGGTTAGAATGACACTACCACTCACATTTAAACTGAATTAATTGCAGGTTCAGAGGGTGCATTTCAAATGTCGCAACTCATGTTTTTTTATAACTCTCCAAGAGTTGTATTGAACTCATTTTTCGGGTTAAAAACCAGTCTGGTAACTCTTGGA
>CAZNRJ010000252.1:0-2533 GCA_964574945.1 uncultured Ohtaekwangia sp.
TACAGGAGCTGTGAAGACTTGATGCGACTCGTTAAAATTTCTTCCTTCCGGGATTTTGACCAGCGTTTATCCGCCACTCCTGCACCGGCAAGATGGATGATGATCTCTACCCCTTCCAATGCCTGATCATCCATTTCACCCTTATCCACATCCCACACAAAGGAAGGAACCTGTCCGCTCTTGCGGCTACGACTTAAGTGAGAAACCCGGTGGCCTCTTTTCAAAAGCAGTTCGGTGAGCCGCGACCCAATTAGCCCCGAGGCACCAGTGATTAATATTTTCTTATTCATTATTAGTAGCTTTGACCAATCAAATTAAACACATAGAAACATAGAACACATAAGATCAGACCAGATAATCCAAGTGAGTTCAGGTAACCTTGATTCAAAAATCAAAATGTCAAGGAAATGAACAAAAAACCAGAAATAATTTTGTGTGCTATGTGTTTCAAACAATAACACTTCAACTATGAATAAGTTTTTATTTTTTAATCTACTCCTTTTCATTTCCAGTATAGCATACGGTCAAACAGTAACTGTAAATAAACAAAACGAAAAAGTAAAAGGAGAAACTATTGAAGTCTTTGCTGTTTCCCTGGAAGGCAAAAAAGAAAGTATCAAGTCGGCCTGGATCAAATTTTTAAAAGAGATGGGGAAGTTAAGGCAGTTTGGTGACCCAATGACAGTTTTGGAACCTGTGATTAGCGGAACGCCTTTCAGCAAAGGGGTCTTATATGCAGGCACTAACGAGGGAGATAAAAGTTCAACCGTGTGGATGGGAATTAATTCCAAAGAATGGGAAGATAAAGATGTTACCTATGCCAATCGCGAACTTCAGAAAATGATGAACCAGTTCGGGATTAAATTTTATCGCGACCAGGTACAACTTCAAATTGATGAAACGCAACAGGCCCTGGATGCCGTGGCCAAGCAACAGCAACGTATGCTTAACCTGAATAAAGACCTGACCCTTAAACTCAGCAACAACGAACAGGAAAAAACCCAATTAGAGAAGTCGCTGGAAACCAACAAGCTTGAAAACGCAGCTTTAAAAATCAGGTTAGAAAATAATAAAAAGGCTCAGGATTCTTTGATGAATTCTACCGATCAAATAAAGAAGGTGATGGAACTTTATAAGGAAAAGCAACGGAAGATTAATTAAATCGAACCTTACTTTGTCTTCCACTGCCTTAGCGCCTTATCAAAATACGTATGCTCATCCGGAAATTCAATGTACTCTACTCCGTTTGAGTTTCGGGTTTCGTAAGGTAACAAATCTTCGCCCTTCACCAGTTTATCAAATAGAAATAAGCTTCTCTTAGTCAATGTATCGGGCACCATTTTCCATGTGCGAAAAGTTTCTTCGTACCCGGCCAGCTTATTGTTATCATCCAAAATAAACTTTCCCCCGGTGGCCACTCGCTTATCAACCAAGCTGGGCGCTCTTCGGCTTACCAGAAAGTAATGAGTATTTCCATGTTTATAATACGCGTCAAACTTATGAAGCTTCGCTTGTTCGATATACGCTGAATCATAAGGTGCATAGAAACGCTCCTCAAAGGACAGGCCCTCCTCTGGTGGGCGGCCGATGTAACGAATGATTTTCCACATCATTTCATCTTGCTGCTGTGGGGTAAGATGCTCACTCACCTGATAATTGTTCTTTGTACTACATGCACTTGCAAGCAACAGCAATACAATTGCACTAAAATAAATTCTTTTCATACCACAAAAATAAGAAGACCTGCCTTGGCAGCAGGTCTTCATTCCTAAAATAACCCTACTAATATTAACCCTATTTAATATACTTTATTAATAGGTTGGAATTCGCTCCAACCATCAGTCCAATCGGAAGTACCAAAGGCGCCTCTAAAGGTGGTGGTAGTAAAGAATGAACCCGCACCTGTAATTTTGGTATCCGTAAAATTAGCCCCGGCATTTAGGTTATTGGCATTCGCTCCATTACCTGCTACCAATGCAAAGTTCGGATTGGAAGGATACGTTGTTGCGGATTTATCTGTCCAGAACAGTCCAGCCGCAATTCCAATATCATTAAACAGTGTTGCATTTGCGCTACCCGGAATATCGTTAACTGAAGTATTGTTGTTAGCTGACCAGTAGGTTGCAATAGCAGACGCATCGCCTGAGGAAAGCCCGGTTGCAAAAATTGCATCCGCAGCAGTAGTTGATGTTCCGGTACCAGTAGCTCCTGGCACAGTTAAAACATTATAGCCATGTTTTGCTGAGCCGGAATTCAGGTTATCCAAGGTTCCCTGATCATCAATACGAAGACCAACACGGAAGCCTGCAAAGAACGAATTGAATATTGAGATAGAGGATCTTCTGCGGATGTGCATAGCGTTTTGATAATTGGCTGAGATGGCGCGGCTTTGTATATCGCGCGGGCCTAACACTGTTATGTTTGAGAACACACCTCGTGTACAACCGGTGTTTGTAGTGCCATCACAAAAACCTGCTATTGTATTTCCATTAGCCTGGTTATCACTTTCAAAAGCATTGGAGCCTGATTGATC
>CAZNRJ010000252.1:2543-3154 GCA_964574945.1 uncultured Ohtaekwangia sp.
GCACCACTAAACCATATTGCACATTTCCGCCCCATCCAAAATCAGTATCAAAATCATCGTCCCATGTTGAGTGAGAAACTAAATACTTGCCATTTACTGTTCCGCCAAACCACTCAAAACCATCATCACCTCCAAACGAAACCTGCACATATTCGATTGTAGTTCCATTACCTACCCCTCCCATTGTTAAACTGTTGGTTTCATTATTCGGGGTAAGTTCAATACCAGCGTATTCAATTCGTACATATTTCAATGAGCCTGAATTTTCAGTTGCATTTGTGGAAGGATTAGCCCCGTCTGCAGCAACACTTCCATACGTTTGTGTTGGTGTAATTCCTTCAATAGCCGGCTTTGCGGTTTGGTTAACAAACGCATTTCCCAACAAGATAACACCACCCCAATCACCACGGTCACGCTCACCAACACCTTGAGCGGAAGTAAACACAATAGGGTTACTTGCTGTTCCATCGGCTATTAACTTACCACCCGGACTCACAATAAGGGTTGCCTTCGTAGCTTTATCACCTTTAATTACCGTTCCTGCAGGAATGGTAAGGGTAACTCCGTCAGGAACAAAAACCTGACTCTTTAAGAGATATTGCTTTGAAGCA
>CAZNRJ010000252.1:3164-5802 GCA_964574945.1 uncultured Ohtaekwangia sp.
CGTTTGAGTAATAAGGTTCCCTTGCAAAATAGTAACAGGATCGCCTACTGTAATTGTATAAGTAACCGGAGTTGAGATTAGATCTTGAGCGTCTTTAACTGAAAACACAACTGCAATGGTTGCGCCAGGAGTTGCGTTTGCAGGTATTGCAAGCGTAACAGCCTGCGTGCCACCCGAAACTGTAATTGGGCTTGCAGGGGTTGAGGTTGCGCCTGTAATAGTAAGTACGGCACCCCCATTAGGTGCTGCAATGGTTGCCGTTACATCAAGTGTGGTCCCTGGATTTCCTGAACCTGAAGTTGCACTAAGCGAAACCGTAGGAGGAGCGCTTATTGTAACATTTAAAACAGCTGTCTGAACTGTAGTTTGATTGCTGTTATCTGTAACTGATAGTACAACTGAACCGGCACCGGCAGAAGCACCGGCTGTAAATTCAACAACAATTGATCCATCCAATGCATTAGCTGTAAGCGGAGTTTTTACGGTAGCTGTTCCGCCTGTGGCTGTTACCGAGCTTGATTTAAATCCACCGGGAGCATCCACTGTAAATGTTACATCTGCTTTAGTGTTAACCTGAACAGAAGCAACCGTGGTTGGGGCTGTAACAGTTGGCGGCAGCGGTGCCGGATCGTCCTCCTTGCAGCTTTGAATCATCATTACGGATGATATTGCGAGAAGAAATGCTAAGAGTTTGAACGTTTTTTTCATGCTTTCTTGTGGTTTTGATTCGAGATCAAAATTAGGTCGCTTGGGGGGGCAACTAATTAAAGGACAGTTAACAATTCGTTACGCAAATGTTAACATCTTCATGTTCTGTTAACAAATAAAAAAGTCTGCTGTTGAGCAGACTTTTTAAACAGTTTAATGCAAATTAATTTTTATTGAATTTCCAATTTAGCCCGAGGGAAATGAGCGTTCCAACCTGATACTTTTGAATCAAGGCTTCATCATCAACTACAATTTTATTGTCATTGTTATTGTCTTGATAAATGCGATAAGCAGCGTTTAGTATGTTTTGAAAATTTAATTTCGTTTCAAATTTTCTCTTCCACGTTTTTGCGATTTGAAAATCGAGCGATTGCCTTGGCAGCTCCCACCACGTTGGAAATAACTTATCTCCTACTGAGAAAATGCGTGGCCCAAACACGTTGTAAGCCGCGTTAACAGAAAGCCCGGTGACTTCATCGCTATAATAAACACCCGCGTTAACTATATAGGGTGATTGTCCTTGCAAGGGCCTGTTTTGGATTTGATTTGGAGCGCTGGTCCCGATATCAATATTACTCTCAATTAAAGCGGCATTTAGGTTTATAGATGTATTGCGCAGAAATTTTGAAACACCTAAACTTGCCAATGACTTTCGAAACTCGAATTCGATACCCCATGAGGTTGCTGCATTCGCATTGCCATAAACCAATTGCGGATTCTCAGCAGTAATCTGTAAGTATAATTCTATAGGATCATTAAACTTCTTATAGAAACCACCCACACTAATCATTTCACCCGGGTTAGGATACATCTCCCAACGCAGATCAACATTATCGATAAAAGCTGTTTTTAGTTTTTCTGAACCTATAATGGCTGCTTCGTATTCAAACTGATAATAAAGAAAAGGTGCAAGTTCCCTAAACTCGGGGCGGTTAACAGTGCGGCTATAGGCAGCCCGTATCAGGGAACGGTCCGATACGTTGTACCCGGCATTAAATGAAGGGAGAGCAGCAAAAATCGGATTGTTAATATCTATATTATCTGTATTAGTCCTGGCTTGCAGGGTTTGAATGTTATACTCGCCCCTGAAGCCGGCCGTAACATCTAACTGATTAAACGATTTGGAGCCGCTTACATAGGCAGCTGTCAATAGGTTGGTTCCCTCATACGAATCCTGGGGTTGAGTACCTTCCTCAATCACAAAACCATCTTTACGCTTGATGTTTATTGGATCAAAAATTTGATCCAACGGAAGCCGGCTTAAATCCTGTCCGATTTGCTGATCGAAGTCGGCTGTGTTTGGATATAAGTAATTAACATACCGTGCCTTGAAATCCCTGGTTTTATACTCCGCATAATAACCGGCTTTGATTACAGGCGCCTTTTTTTCTTCACCTGTTCCAAACTTCTTTTCAAAATTTAATCCATTTGAATACCCAATGTCTTTTAATTCAGACCAGAACCGGCCGGTTTCAAATACGTTTCCGGCTGCCGGTAATTGCATCGTATATGGTTCCTCGCTTCCTGCAAATGTTTTATCCCTGAATGTTCTGAACCTTCTGTAATCCGGTTCATTGCGGTTAATAAAATTGAGCCCGGCCAACCACGTTAATTTAGATGATCCATCGCCCAATTTATGAGTTCCTTCCAACTGACCTGAATAAATTGAACGACTTAAATAATGATACGCATAATTTAAACGATCAAAATTCGGGTTTTGAATTTTATCATCCCCTGTACGGATGCCTGTTTCATGTTCGCCCAATTGAACGAAAAGGTTTTTAAACTCGATCTTAAAGCGGTCGCTAACATCAATAAGCCAATTGTGCATGGCATTCAACCGAACATCATTACTATAAAAATTATCCCTGTACTCAAATCTCTTAGTGGCCGATGTTTCTGTGAACTCGTTGTATCTTAAAAATTCAGC
>CAZNRJ010000252.1:5812-6198 GCA_964574945.1 uncultured Ohtaekwangia sp.
TTAACGGTTACTACGATGCCAATGGCGTTCATGGTGATGTTGCTGAATTTAGCAGACCCTATTTTGAAGTTTTGAGAGGTCGTAAAATTAAACCCCATATCCATAGGAACCTGCCGCTTCTTATTAGCGAAGTTATTAGTCAGTGATTTACCGGCCTGCTCCCTAAGCTCTGAATTCTTTGAAGATTGAATAAGCGCCATGGGGGTTGGGAAGTTATCCGGAATTGCCCTGAATCCATTATCGAAGCCAAGAAAATCAGTTTTGCTTCCTTGTGAACTATAATAATCCTGAAACGTTGTATTCGTTCTATATCCAAAGTTAAGTCCAAAGCTTGTGGAGGGCTCATAAGAAGGTTGCTTGGTTACTAACTGAATTACCCCACCGGC
>CAZNRJ010000253.1:0-4232 GCA_964574945.1 uncultured Ohtaekwangia sp.
ACTATCGCTCCACCTGAGAAAAACATCCACCAGCTCATGTTGATCCGGTATGCAAAGCCTTGCAACCATTCATTTGTAAAATAGTACCCTATGGGAATTGCAACTGCAAAAGCTATGGAGATGAGTATGACAAACTCTTTTGAAAGCATCATTACAATTTTTGTTGCGGATGCGCCAAGCACTTTTCGTATGCCGATTTCTTTGGTACGCTGCCCGGCCGATAACATCACAAGGCCGAACAACCCCATACAAGCGATGATGATAAAAAGCCCGGACGCAAACGTGATGATCTGTTTCCACCTCGCTTCTGTTTCATAGTTCTTTGTATTAAGATCGTTCATGAAATGGTACGTGTATGGAAAATACGGGACAAGCTTGCTGTACGTGTTTTGCAGCAATGTAAGTGTGCCGGGAATATCATCGGGGGTTATTCTCACCCATATTTGCCCGTAATTGAAAGCAGGCTCCATTAAAAACAATTGAGGAGTGATTTTTTCTTTCAACGAAGTGAAATGGTAATCTTTGATAACGCCAACAACCGTAACGGCAGATTTGGTATCGTCCCTATAGTTTAAGTTTACTGTTTTGCCAACAGCCGTGCTCAGGTCCCATCCAGCCTCCTTTACAAAACTTTCATTGACGATAACAGCGTGCAATGAATCCGATGGAAAATCAGGAGAGAAATTTCTTCCCGCGAGCATAGGGATTTTTAAAGTCGGTAAAAAGGAGTCATTAACTTTGCATCTTTCGATCTCTATATTCCTTCCTTCAACTTTCACCCCGGATATACTTCGGCCTGCGTTTTTAGCAGCCACATTTACAATACCGAGTTTTCCGCTCAATTCGTTTTTGAATAATTCAGGGAGGCGATCACTCGACTTACTGACTGGTATATTAATCCGAACAAGATTTTTACTGTCATAGCCAATATCTGCATGTAAAAGAAAATTCATTTGCGAATTAATGGCAATGGTGCTGATGATCAGGAAAACAGCAAGCGCAAACTGCAATACAATCAGGCTTTTTGTGAGGTAACTTTTTCCCGTCAGCTTTTCCCTGCTGTATAATGCTTTCACCGGCTGAAAGGCCGACAGCACAAGTGACGGATAAAAGCCGGTGAAGAACGCTGTAATCAGCAACAGCAAAAAGAACCCTGCATACAGATAGCCGTCCGATAAATAAGAAAGGCTTAATTTTTTGTTTGCCAATTCATTGAAGAAAGGAAGAATGAGCAGGGTTAACGAAATAGAAATGATAAAAGCAACTGCGGAAACAAGGAACGATTCGGTGAGAAATTGTCTTATGATTTGTTTACGTGTGCTGCCGATTACTTTTCTTATCCCTATTTCTTTACTTCGCTTTAAGGATTGGGCAACAGAAAGATTAACAAAATTGATGCATGCAATAACCAGGATAAACACAGCAATACACGTGAGGATGTAAGAATAAGCCGGTTTGCTTCCGTCTGTCATTCCGTTATCCGGACCTGCCTGTGTGCTCAGGTGGATGTCGGTTAACGGCTGCAATGCCAACGATATGCTTACTTCTACGCCAAGTTTTTCTTTTGCCTTTGCAATTTCCCCGGTGATGTTCCTGTCAAATAGTGCCTGCATCTTGCCTGCAACGGTGTTGCCGTCCGCCAGGGGAGTAAGCAAAACAAATGTGTTCATACTTCCACCGAACCAGTCTTTGTTATCATTATAGCGCTCATAACTTTCAAAAGGCAAAAGCAGCCCGGTTTTCAGCGTTGAATTCTGGGGGAAATTTTCCGATACAGCGCTGATGGAAAAATCTTCAAAGTCATCCCCGATTTTTATTTGTAATGATTTGCCAATCACGTCAACCGTTCCAAAATATTTTAATGCCATATCTTTCGAAAGAACTACGGAGTGCAGCTCTTTCAATGCCGTGCGTTCATTGCCCGCCAGCAGGGGAAATGTAAACACCGAAAAGAAATTATCATCAACAAATAACGTACTCTCGGTCAACACCTCGTCATCCTTTTTGATTGTTACAGGGAATCCATTGATGCGTACATATTGCTGCACTTCGGGCAATTCCCTCGCAAACGTTTCACCCACCACGGCATTGGTAGTGCCTACGGTTTGTGACGGGCGGCCGCCAATGTCGAATGTCTGTATGATGCGGTACAACCGTGTTTTGTTTTCGTGAAACTGGTCGTAACTCATCTCATCTTTGGCATAAAGAAAAATGAGCATGCAGGCGCTTAACCCAATACTCAACCCAAATATTTTTATGAAGGCAAGTGTTTTATTGCCTGCCAGGTTTCTCCACCCGATTTTAAAATAACTTTTGTACATACCGTAAGTGTTTAACTGTTTATATCCTTCTGTTGGTCTGATTATTCTGGGCCTGAAAAGCAACAGCACGTCAATTACAAATTTTATATCCGCCTTTCGTTTGCCTGATTTTTTCAATCGCTCACCATACACTTCCAATAAATCCCCTTCAATATGATCCGCCAACTTCGGGTGGCAGTACCAGCGGAAGAATTTCAGGAATAACTTCGGGGGTTTATTATCACTCATCTTTTTTTCTTGCTATCGTTATCAGTTAATAGTTATCCGTAATTCGTATCACGATTAACTAATAACAGATAACTTTAAAGCCATTTTAGGGATAGCACTCCACAATTCATTACGCGTGTTCTTCGAATACTCCATTGCTTTTTTTCCAAGCGCTGTAATTTGAAAATATCTTCTTGGCCGTCCCATCCTTTCTTCGGTACTTTCTCCGTTAAATGATTTGATATACCCTTTGTCCTCCAGCCTGACCAAAGCAGTATGCATAGCGCCCATGCTAACCTGTCGTGAAAGCCTTGCTTCAATTTCGTTTTTTATCGCTACCCCATAGGCTTCCTTGTACAACACGCCTATTGTCAGGATAACGATTTCTTCGAACTCACCCAATTGGTATTTTTTCATGGCAGATACTATTTTCCTAAATGTAGGAATAATAATTGTGCCAGATAATATCATTTTAAAAATCGCTGAAATTGGAGGGTAGACATTCACCTCACGTCCGGATATGAACAAATGCGTTCGGAATTGAGCCGGGTTACTTTTTTTGACCAAACATGCAGCTTAGAAAAGCTGGTTCAGCAAGACATTGTCCCAACTGTTATGATTAATCGTTCTATAATAAAGCGTGGCGGGGTTATTAGACTTTCGTAAACGAGTCGGACTTACTCCGATTTCTTTATTGAAGACAAACTAATGAACCCAAAAAGGGGATCACAAGCGTCACAAAAAGCAGGTCCTTTATCTATACCGCTATAAATGACTATTAAGCCTTCAGTTTGAAATTCAACAGGAAGCTCACTACAAGAAATATAGCCGCCATTTATGCCTGTTGTCACAGGTTGCACATTGCCGATATAAAAGAAGTTAGGCTCACCAGTCCGTTTATAGATACGGCCGACCTGATTTGTTATTTGCAAACCTTGATCAGATTCGCATGGACTCGCAACGGGCTCATCTTTATTGCAGTTGCTAAAAATAACAACAACTACAAGGATAAGAAGGGTCGATATTGATAAATTTTTCATAGCCTCTTAAAATATAAATTTTATTGACCAACACTCCTGATTTAATCATCATTGATGCCTGCCCTGATCGGTGATAAAAAACTAAGCCCTCTCAAAGAGGGCTTAGTTCGGGGTAATTATTTACCTGCCTTTTTTGCTCTTTTTTCCGCCCGTTTTTCTTTTAGGGTTTTTAAGGGCTTTTTCTTCTCCGATTTTTTTACGTCCAATCCTTTTGACATAGCTAATGGGTTTTAATTATTGATCTAAAAATACTTTTGTAAATCTTAATTGTCAAGTGCTCCATCGTCTACCCAACATGCAATCAATTGAATTTGATCTGCGGGCAGGGTGCCATCAAAAGGCATTGACTTATTAACCACCCTCGTTTTTATCTGAAGTGCGTTGGCCTTCACCACATCAAATTTTGTGAGGTCTGTTCTACCCGTTCCGTTAACATGACAACCGGATTTTGCACACGATACATCTACGATCGGTTTAATTTGAGTTGACCAACTCACACCTGTGTTGCCGCGCGGCACGGTGGCAGTAAATGTATACGTGCAATTTTTTGAATCGCGCACAAATACTGAATAGGCTCCATGGCTGAGATTGCTGAAAACAGAATCGCTTGAGCTTAACCCGTTATTAATTCTAAATGTGAAAGGGGCATCACCGCCTGCAGGTC
>CAZNRJ010000253.1:4242-6175 GCA_964574945.1 uncultured Ohtaekwangia sp.
TGCAGGTCTTATTTTTAAAGTGCCATAAGGGGTCAGGCACATGGAGTTTTGGGTGGCCATTGCCGTTGCTGTGAGTGTAGTTTCAAAATTGGTGATCGCTACCTGTAATGTATCTGAACATTTTTTGGAATCGAAAACCACAATTGAATAGATACCGGCTGAGAGCGATTTAAAAATTGGACTTGACTGTTCCGGCTTGCCACTCAAAGCAAATGTATAGGATGGAGAACCGCCTTCTGCCAGAACTTCTATTTCACCATTATTAAAGGCGCACGATAAAAGGTCTTTTTTCTGAACAAGGGAAACCTGTAAAGTGCTTTTTGAGCAATCTACTTGGGGGTTCTGATCGTTGCTGCTGCATGAGAACAGGATCGTGAAAACAAATACAGAAAATTTCTTTATAGATGACACCTGGCTTTTGATAGTATATTCGATCCTGCAAATATAGGTAAGCTTTAATCACTTAAATGAAGTTGCGCGGGCCCGCATCGGCTTCTTTGAAATTCTTTTTCTTACCTTAGAACGGATTTGTTCTTTTTGTATTTTACAAAGCTATTTGATCTGCTGCCTATTTTTTTTGACAAAGCTTGAGAAGCATACTATATAAGATTTCCATTGGGTTAAGTGTTGCTTTGTTGCTTACGGCACTATGCATTGGTTTTATCTCTGGCCTGGAAAAAGCAGGCCCCTTTCTCATTGGATTTTTTCTGTTTGGGGCAATTGCATTTCAGGGATATCAGCATCTCAAAGGGTTCACCTACACAATCATGATTTTCGCGGCTGTAACTACTGCCTTATATTACCCTCATTACTTTGTTGAAATAGATGGCTATAAACTGACAGGGTTAATCACTCCGTTAATTCAACTTATCATGTTTGGCATGGGCACTTCCATGAGTGTGGGTGATTTTATATCCGTAAGTAAGGCGCCTAAAGCGGTCCTGATTGGAATTTCGGCACAGTTTATCATCATGCCTGTTTTGGGATTTGGGTTGGCAAGCATAAGTGGCTTTTCACCTGAAATTGCTGCGGGTATTATTCTTATCGGATGCTCACCCAGCGGCCTTGCATCGAATGTGATGAGCTACCTGGCTAAGGCTAACCTGGCTTTGTCAATCACAATAACTGCTATCACTACATTACTGGCACCCTTCATCACACCTTTGCTCATGAAACTATTGGCAGGGGCATTCATTGAAATTGATATCATGAAAATGATGTGGGACATTATTAAGATGGTGATCCTGCCGATCGGGGCCGGGCTTTTGTTTAATAAACTATTGCGTGGCAAGTCGCAATGGTTGGATACAGCCATGCCGCTGGTTTCTATGATTGGGATTGGAATGGTTATTACCATTGTAACAGCAGCGGGCAGGGACAGCTTGTTGGAAATCGGGTTTTTACTGATTGGACTTGTGGCAATTCATAACCTGGCGGGATATTCCCTTGGATTTTGGTTTGCCCGTCTATTCAAAATGAATGAACGCGACTGCCGCACAATTGCCATTGAGGTGGGCATGCAAAATGGCGGTCTCGCTTCGGCAATTGCCAAAGAAATGGGAAAGATAGCAACCGTAGGCTTGGCAGCAGCTGTATTTGGACCGCTTATGAATATTACGGGTTCCATACTCGCTTCCTATTGGCATAGAAAACCGTTGGCTTAGAGGGAGTCGTTTAACTTCTTTAATTTTTTTCACCTTTGTTAAAATAATCTTTACCCGTGCCCGACTATGCAGGTGTAACAACCTTAGTTGTGGAATGGACCTGGCAATGCAAGAGTTAAAACAAGACACATTCCTGAAGGAGAAGGACAAGTTGCTGGGATTTATTCGCAGTCGGGTGTCTACGGTGGAAGAGGCGGAGGATATCCTTCAGGATGTTTTTTACCAGTTTATCGCAGGGTTCAAAACCATTGAATCGCTCGATCGGGTGA
>CAZNRJ010000254.1:0-404 GCA_964574945.1 uncultured Ohtaekwangia sp.
TCCTGCTGCTGCTTTCCGCTCCGGCATTCGCTCAAAAATTTACCAAAGAAGAAATTACACGCTGGCAAAGTCAGGCCAAACAAGTTACCATCATTCGCGATACATGGGGCATTCCGCATGTGTATGGAAAAACAGATGCCGATGCCGTGTTCGGATTTTTATACGCACAATGCGAAGATGATTTTGCGCGTGTGGAGATGAACTACATAACCGCTACTGCACGGCTTGCCGAAGTGGAGGGGGAATCAAAAGTGTATCATGATCTGCGTACCCGGTTATTTTATGATACGCTTCAAGCCATCTCTATTTATAAAGAAAGCCCCGCCTGGCTAAAACGACTTTGTGATAGCTTTGCCGATGGCATTAATTATGATTTTCCGAATGGCGCGTCCCTCGCGCCGGGC
>CAZNRJ010000254.1:414-6144 GCA_964574945.1 uncultured Ohtaekwangia sp.
GAAGTTAAACCTAAACTGCTAACGCGGTTTCAACCGTGGATGCCCTTTTTATTTAGTGAAGGAAGTATTGGTGGTGATATCGAATCCATTTCAGTAAACCGGTTAAAAGAATTTTATGGTTCAGGCGAAACGGTTATAGAACCTGAGGAGGTTGATCATAATCCTGAGCCAGAACCACGTGGTTCCAATGGGTTTGCCATCGCGCCATCACGCAGCGCCAGTGGCAATGCGTTGTTGTTGATAAATCCGCATACTTCTTTTTACTTCCGGCCCGAAGTTCATGTAAACAGCGAAGAAGGATTAAATGCTTATGGGGCTGTAACATGGGGACAGTTTTTTGTGTACCAGGGATTCAATGAGCATTGCGGATGGATGCATACCTCCAGCCAGGCCGATGTGATGGATGAATATCTTGAAAGTATTGTGATGCGTAACGATTCATTGTTCTATCGCCACGGAGCGACTTCAAAACCTGTTACTTCTAAAAAAATTAAGCTTGCCTATAAAGACGGTGATAAGAAAAGCTACAAGGAATTTACAGCGCGGTATACTCACCATGGTCCTGTAATTGCAAAACAGGGAGACCAATGGATAAGCATTTCCATGATGGTGGAACCCTTGAAAGCGCTCACTCAATCGTACCAACGCACCAAGTCGCATGGATTTGAAGACTATAAAAAAACGATGGAGCTGAAAGCCAACTCTTCCAACAACACGGTGTTTGCTGATAGCAAAGGAAACATCGCTTATTGGCATGGCAACTTCATCCCTAAAAGAAATCCTGGCTATGATTGGACTAAGCCTTTAAATGGGAGTGACCCGGGTACTGATTGGCAGGGACTGCACGAGGTATCAGAGATTGTTCATTCCTACAATCCGCCAAACGGCTGGATTCAGAATTGCAATTCAACACCATTTACCCTGGCGGGAAAAGATAGCCCTGACAAAAATAATTACCCGGCCTACATGGCGCCAGATGCTCAAAATGCAAGAGGCATAAATGCCGAACGGGTTCTACAGCGGGAACCTTCTTTTACCCTTAACAAACTCATTGCCGCTGCCAATGATCCGTACCTGTCGGGGTTTGAAGAGCTGATTCCTTCCTTGATCTCAGCTTACGAAGCATGTACGGATAGACAACTTGCTGCTAAACTGAAGGAACCTGTTGGAGTGTTAAGAAGTTGGGATAAAAATTATGGGGTTAAATCCGTACCCACAACGTTAGCCATTTATTGGGGCCAGGAATTACGACAAGCGATTTCATCCAGAATCCCACCAGGAAGTGATCAATTAAGTATCATTCATTTTATGGCCACGCAAAGTTCACAGGAAGAAAAATTAGATGCATTGGAAAAAATATTGGATGAACTCCAGCTTGATTTTGGAACCTGGGTTGTTGCCTGGGGCGAGGTGAACAGGTTTCAACGCCTGACCGGCAACATCACTGAAACGTATAATGATTTGAAACCAAGTTTGCCTGTGGGATCAACTTCTTCCTTTTGGGGCTCATTGGCATCATTCGGCAGCCGCAAATTTCAAGGAACAAATAAAATGTATGGGTACGTGGGCAATAGTTTTGTTGCGGTTGTTGAATTTGGTAAAGATGGTGTGAAAGCAAAATCTGTACTCGCTGGCGGCAACAATAATAATCCGATGTCAAAACACTTCAAAGACCAGGCGGAACTATACAGTCAGGGAAAGTTTAAGGATGTGTGGTTTTATAGGAAAGATGTTGTGAAACATTCTGAACGTACTTACCATCCCGGAAAGAAATAATAAGCTATGGCAATTGAACCTAATCCTTCCGTTAAGATTGGAACACCCTTAACCTCATCCGCTATTAAAGTAATGATGCTGGGTTCAGGCGAACTCGGCAAAGAGGTTGTCATTGAATTTCAGCGATACGGTGTTGAAGTGATTGCGGTAGATCGATACAATCATGCTCCGGCTATGCAGGTGGCCCATCGGTCATATACAATTTCGATGTTAGATGGAAAAGCACTCCGCGAGGTAATCGAAAAAGAAAAACCGGATTACATTGTTCCGGAAGTGGAAGCAATAGCCACAGACATGCTGGTTGAATTGGAGAAGGAAGGCTTTCGTATAATCCCAACTGCCAATGCCGCCAGGCTCACCATGAATCGCGAAGGTATCAGAACCCTTACAGCCGAAAAATTAAAAGTAAAAACATCCCCGTATCAATTTGCAAGTACTCTTGAAGAGTTTGTAACTGCCGTTGATTCAATTGGGTATCCGTGTGTTATCAAACCGATCATGAGTTCATCCGGTAAGGGACAAAGTGTTGTGAAATCAAAAGAAGATATCCATGCTTCGTGGCACTATGCGCAGGAAGGTGGTCGCAGCGGTGGGGGCAAAGTGATCATCGAAGGCTTTGTGGATTTTGATTATGAAATCACATTGCTGACTATCCGGCATCGTGAAGGCGTTTCCTTTTGCGCCCCAATTGGTCACCGGCAAGAGCATGGCGACTACAGGGAATCGTGGCAACCACACCCCATGAATGAAAAAGCCTTACGGGAAGCCCAGCGCATTGCAAAGGAAGTTGTGAATGAGTTGGGGGGACATGGGATTTTTGGTGTTGAGTTCTTTGTAAAAGGTGATGTGGTTTACTTTAGCGAACTATCGCCACGTCCGCACGATACCGGTATGGTTACCATGATCTCGCAAGATCTTTCAGAATTTGCCTTGCATGTTCGCGCTATTCTCGGGTTGCCCATTCCGGTGATAAGACAATTGGGTCCTTCTGCATCATCAGTGATTTTAGTGAAGGGAAAATCGCAGAATATTATTTACTCAGGATTGGAACTTGCCCTACGCGAAGAGGACACACAAGTTCGTTTATTTGGCAAACCTGAAGTAGATGGCGAAAGAAGAATGGGCGTTTGTTTAGCGAAGGGCAAGAGTATTGAAACCGCAAGAGAGAAGGCGAATAAGGCAGCGGGGCAGGTGGGGTATGAGTTGTAAGAATAAGATGCTTTTCTTCCTACTAAACTATTAATTTTCAACAATTTATAAGGAAAATTTGAATTGGTTTAGTTATAACTAAACTATTATGAATAGATTTGCGTTTGAAGATTTCAGAATCATTAAAGGGAATATTCGCTTCTACAAATTAAAAGTGAATGACATGAAGTTAAGACGCGGGATTTAAGAATTTATCTGTTCAGAAATAGTGATGGCGCAATTGTTATTTCCGGTGGAAAGAAATCATCACAAAGAAAAGACATTACACGATTCAAAAATTTGGTAAAAGAATACATAAACTCGATTAAGCCATGATTACACGTGAAGAATTATTAAAAAGTCCTGAATATTGGTTTGAGCATGCTCAAAATGACCTTTATGGCAAAGTTGTAGCATACATGAAGAAAGAGAATATCAATCAAAATCAACTTGCCGAAAGATTAGGGGTAACAAAAGGCTATGTGTCTCAAATACTGAAAGGTGAGTTTAATTATACCCTTAAAAAGCTTATTGAAATATCATTGGCTATCGGCCAGGTACCTAAAGTCGAATATACTTCAATTGAAAATGTGATTGATGAAGATAGAAAATCTACTCACCTGGAACTTCAATATACAGAACCGCAGTACTTTAAAATGTCTCGTGAAATATCCTCAAACGAAAGTAAGGTCGCAGAACTGGAAACGGATATTTAGTAGCCTATGAAATTGCCTAAGCCAATTAGAAGTCATCTCAAAAATACATTGTCATCGCGGACAGCGTTCCGCGATCTCGAATTTTGAGCTGCAAAACGGAGATGCCGGAATAAATCCGGCATGACATACACTCTTGGAAGTATTTTTGAGATGACTTCTAGTAAAAATAATTTTAATCCTCGCTCACTACAATCTTAGTGATCTCATCGTCCTGGCGAATCTGATCAATTACATCCAACCCTTCATACACTTTTCCAAATACAGTATGATTGCGATCTAAGTGTTTTGTGTTATCGCGATTGTGGCAAATGAAAAATTGTGAGCCACCTGTGTTTCGTCCGGCATGCGCCATGGATAGCACGCCACGATCATGATATTGATTTTCTCCTGTCAGTTCACATTTGATTGTATAACCCGGCCCGCCATTTCCAATCCCATTGGGACAGCCGCCCTGAATCATAAAGTTGGGAATTACCCTGTGGAAAATAAGTCCGTCATAAAACCCTTTCCTGGCAAGGTCAGTAAAGTTCTTTACAGCAATGGGAGCATCTGCTTCAAAAAATTTCACTTTCATTACTCCTTTATTGGTATGGATTTCGGCTGTTTGCATGAGTATTAATTTTTGCGCAAAGGAAATAAGATTCTTTTAGTATGCAAAGATGAAAGGAATAAAATAAAAATAGACTCCGGGTAAATTCAGAGTCTATCTTTATTTCACTTTCTGACAGAGTCAGTAAGCATTGATTAAAGTTTGCCTGATAATTCTTTGCTTGCCTTAAAGCGAGCAATTTTCTTGGCTTTGATCTTTATTGTTTCGCCTGTTTGAGGATTGCGGCCTTTGCGGGCAGCTCTTTTTGAAACAGAGAAAGTACCGAAGCCTACAAGGATAAGTTTGTTGCCAGACTTAAGGGTCTTAGTCACGCCTTCCATGAAAGAACTCAAGGCAGCAGTGGCTTGTACTTTAGTGATGCCGGCATCACCGGCAATCTTGCTAACTAATTCAGCTTTGTTCATAAGTGTTAGATAGGGGTTTAATTACAAGGGGCAAATTTAGATTGTTTTTGATGTAAAAAAATTTTTCCTGTCATTTCAATAGAAGTTTATTTCTGCCAAGCCCAATGTTCATAAGGGTTTCCAAAGGTTAGGCCGGCTTAATTAGGTTATCTTCAACTGTATTGATAACTTGAAAGTAATTAGCATAAACTTCTAATTCTGAAATGATTACTAACTTGATTTTCTCCCTTATACCGTGTTTACTCTATCACGGGCAGGTTCCTTATAAGCCCTCAGGAGAGTTTGAACTTAAGATCGATTATATTTTTAAAGAACGCCCATCTGTTGATAAGGAAACTGTCAATTTTGATGCTACTGATAAAGAAAAAAAACAAAGAAATGCTGTTGGGGCTATGCCTTATCTGAGAATTGAACTTAAAGTTCTGACTGTTGCCGAGAATGAAATCCGTGTGCGCGTTGTTAATAGCGAGGGTAATTTAATAGTTAACCGGAAGGTGGCCCCGGGCATGGTGATAAAATTAGATTGGGGCTACACAGAAGACATTAAGGACAAACTCACGACCCACGAGTTTATAGTTTATTTTAATGATGAAAATAAGAAATCTGTCAGTAAAGTGGTGCTTGGCATATTAGATGACGGAACTTTTTTAGTTAATGAAGAGAAAAAAGGGAAGTTCTAAATCCTGCAGACCCCGCTAACACCTGCATCTGTCCGCTCATTCACCCAGTCCGGTGGATAACTTTTTTTTTCTTTATTTCACGTTTCAATCTATGTCCTATGCGTATTCTTTTTATTCTCCTGCTGTTTGTTACTCGTATCACTTTTGCTCAACAGGGTCAACCATCCTCATCTGAAATAAAACTTAAACTGAAGAAATTAAATTTTCTTGGCTCGGTGCTTTATGTGGCTGCCCATCCCGATGATGAGAACACGAGAGCAATAACTTTTCTGGCAAACGACCGGCTTGCTGCCACCGCTTATCTCTCGATGACGCGGGGTGATGGAGGTCAAAATTTAATTGGGCCAGAGATTGGT
>CAZNRJ010000255.1:0-1797 GCA_964574945.1 uncultured Ohtaekwangia sp.
TTTATATTATCATTAAAAGATACCACGTCAAGTTCGGCAGAAACAATAAGTGTTAAATTGACCATTGAAGCTAAAAAGGATTTCACATCACCCCTCATTATAAATGTGGCTTTGGTTGAGAAGGATATCAATGGCGCCATGCATGTATTGCGCAAGAATTTATTTGGCAGCGATGGCGAAACCATCAACCTCACGTGGGTAAAAGGTCAGAAGTTAATTAAACTTAAGTTTGATGTGCCTATTGATGTGCCGATTTCAAACCCTAATGGATTGCTTTTGATTGGCTATGTGCAGGACAAAAACATCAAAGAAATTTATCAGTCCATTTCCATTAATGGACCGGTTAAAAATGGTTCGCCTATTGTAGGTATTGAAGATGAACAGCCTATTTTGGCTGCGCTTAACAGTATTCAGTTATTCCCCAACCCGGCCAACCAGGAATTTACTTTCGGGCTACCGGCCGATGTACATCCGGCCAGCCACTGGAGAATTATAGACCAGCGCGGGGTGACAGTGTTGGAAGGAAATTTTGAAAACGCAGTGAATGGTTTAAAACAAGTAACTGTTTCCGAATTAGCCAATGCCGTTTACTTTGTTGTAATGACTGGGCCAAATGGAATAACCGTCCGGAAAAAGTTAATAGTGCTAAATAGAAATTAGGCTTTAACGCTCAGCGAGTCAACTGCCCGGCTTAAATGAAGACTCACTTCTTTAGCCAGGCTTATCATAAGTTCTTCATTGAAGCCATCTTTCGTCTCAAGCTCTAACTGCTGAACCTTATCTTTAAGATGATGGATGCCCATTAAAGTTACGGTGGGTTTAATTTTGTGGATTACCTTACCCAATTGTATCCAGTTTTTTTCCTGCACCAGCGTATTAATATCACTGATAGTGATAGGTACAGTTGCCAGGAAGGTGTTTATAATTTCCTGGATAAACTCCTGATTATTATTGGATACTTTTTTTAAATATGCAAGGTCCACGGGCGCATCAACTGTTTTTGTTTCTTCCGTGGTAAGTCTCTTTTTGATAGTTAGTTTTTTACCGAGGTATTTTGTTAAGGTTTTTAAGAGATCGTCTTGTGTAAATGGCTTGGTGATACAATCATTCATGCCGGCTGCAATACATTTTTCAAAATCCTTTTGGGTGGCATTTGCGGTGAGGGCTATAATAGGCACATTATTTTTCAGCGGATCGCCCTTGCGGATGGCTTTTGTGGTTTCAAATCCATCCATCACGGGCATTTGGATATCCATAAGAATAACATCGAATGAATTGTTCCTTATTTTCTCTAAAGCGACCACTCCATTTTCAGCAGTTTCATAATGGCAGCCCCACATTTTCAAAATACTGCTCGCGTAAAGCCGGTTGATATCATTGTCTTCAACCAAAAGCACTGAAGCATTTTTTAACTGACTGTTGTACTTGGGCTTGAAAAGTTTAGTCTCATCAAAAAACTCTGTCTTTCCTAATTGATAAGAAATTGTAAACGTAAACGTTGATCCCTTGTTCTCTTCGCTGGTTACCTGGCTGCTTCCTTTTAGTAATTCAATTAATTGCTTCACAATTGTTAACCCAAGTCCGGTGCCTCCATACTTTCGGGTTACGCTTGCATCGGCCTGGCTAAAGCTTTCGAAGATGGTTTGAAGTTTACTCTTTGGAATTCCGATTCCGGTATCAGTAACATCAAAGCGCAGGCGATAGATTCCATCTTTTATTTTTTCAGTTTTTACCGAAACATGAATGGAACCTGTATGGGTAAATTTAATAGCATTACTAATGAGATTAATAAGGATT
>CAZNRJ010000255.1:1807-6130 GCA_964574945.1 uncultured Ohtaekwangia sp.
AAGCGCACAGGATCACCGATAAATACCTTGTTGGCATCTTCGGCAAGTGTGTATGATAGTTTAACTCCTTTTTCGGATGATTGCACACCGTAGGCATCAATCAATGAATGCAATAAATCATTCAGGTTAAATCCAATTTTCTCCAATTGAAGCTTACCTGATTCAATAGACGCAAGATCAAGGATGTCGTTGATGATTACTTTGAGATTGTCGGCCGCGCTCTTGATGGCGCTAAGGTATGTGCGCTGCTCCTCTTTGCTTGGATTCTGGCTCAGCAACGAAGCCATGCCCGCAATTCCATTAATGGGTGTTCTTATTTCGTGGCTTATGTTAGCCAAAAACTGCTCTTTTGCCTTTTGAGCGCGCATTAGCTCTTCAGCATCTTTTTTGCGCTGGCTTATATCCCTGCAATCCAAAATCAACCCTTCAATTCCCTCTTGCTGCTTTAAGTTCACCGAATTGAACTCCAGGTATTTGTAGGTTCTGTCCTTGGCCATGAATTGAAATTCAATTGACTTATTGAATCTCTTTTTCGTGCTTTTTTTTAGTTCCGCTTTAAAGTCTGACAGTAAGTGGGGTGGGATGAAATTGAAGAAAATTTTTCCCACCAGGCTGGATGCCCGATAGCCAAGTACTTCCTTTACTGAATTGTTGTGGTAAAGAATGGTTCCATCATAATCGACAATAAAAATAATATCCGACCCATCTTCCACTACGGATTTGTAAAAGGAACCCTTTCTTACATAGGTGGTTAAGAATTTTGCTTTCATGTTTTTGATCAGATTCCTATTGACTCCATTTCTTTTAAGTACCTATAGATAGATGATTTGCCTATATCCAGCCGCCTGGCAACATCCAATACATTGTTATCATACTTGTCTAAATAGGTTCTTATGATCCGGTAGGTATACTCTTGCAACGTCATTTCTTTTAGCAGCAAAGCATCTTCGCGAATGGGAGTAGTAAAGCTGATATCTTCTGCAGTAATCTGATTTTCGCTCGACATAACTGCAGCGAGTTCAATAACCGATTTTAATTCGCGCACGTTACCCGGAAACGAATACTGCATTAACTTTTCCTGGGCGGAAGGAGTTATTGTTATTGTACTTTTTAAGCCATTATCCTTTACAAACTGATCAATAAAATATTTTGACAACATCAGTATATCCTGGCCACGCTCACGCATGGGGGGCAGGTGAATAGGAAGCCCGAGCAACCGATAAAACAAATCTTCCCGAAATCTTCCGGCCCTAACTTCTTCCTGCAAATTTCTATGGGTTGCAACAATTACCCGCACATCCAATTTAATGACTTGATTTCCTCCAATTCTCGAAAGCTCTTTTTCCTGTAACACGCGCAGCAACTTGGATTGCAGGCTCATGTCCATTTCACCGATCTCATCTAAAAAAATAGTTCCGCCTTCTGCTTCTTCAAACTTTCCAATTCTACGGCTGGCAGCTCCCGTAAAGGCCCCTTTCTCATGGCCAAAGAGTTCGCTCTCGATTAGATCTTTAGGGATGGCAGCCACATTAACGGCTACCAGCGATTTATTTTTTCTTTTGGAATTATAGTGGATTGCTTTAGCGATTAATTCCTTACCGGTGCCTGTTTCGCCTGTTATCGAAACCGTAATTTGTGTTTTAACAGCCTTTTCAATGAGTTCAAATACTTTCTTTATAGCGGGGCTTGTGCCGATAATACTTTTTTCGAATTCGTACTTAACAGTGATCTCATGTTTTAACCGGTCAATTTCACGGACAAGTGCGTTTTTGTTGCGTGCATTCTTAATGGAATTTAGAATGCGGTCTTTTGCATCTTCATCCTTACTGATGTAATCAAAGGCGCCACCTTTAAGGAGTTCAACCGCTGTTCCGATTTTTTCTTGTGCCGAAATGATTATTACACTTATTTCAGGGTCAAACTCCCGGATGGATTTCAGCACTTTTTCGCCCTCCATATCGGGCAAGGAATAATCAAGTGTAATGACGGAGGGCTTTTTATGAAGGTTGTTAATGCAATCCCTGCCGGTGCTGAAAAACATGGGTTCGAAATCGGGATTTAAGCTCAGGACGTATTTTAAAAACTTGGTGTAGGCAGGATCGTCCTCAACAACAAAAATTCTAACATGATCTTTTTCGTACATCCGTGGACTCTTTATATAAATACCCTAATAAAAGATGATCTAATTCTTCTAAAATATTTGAAATTTACGTTAATTCCAGTTAGTTAGAGAACTCTAATATACTTTTTAAAGAAAAAATATGCTTCCACAATTTTACAACTTATCCCCGGCCGAGGTTGAGTTAATGTACAAAGCTCCCGTTTTGGTTTGCATTCTTATAGCAGGGGCAGATGGGAATATTGACAACAAGGAAATCAGGGGAGCCATTGCATTAACAGAGAAGAAACAGAAACGAAGTAAATCTCACCTCCTGGAATTTTACAAAGAGTTGGGGGAGGACTTCGAGGATAAACTTAAAATACTTATCCAGGGATTTCCAGCCAGTGAGGCAGGGCGATCTCCCTTGATAGTTCAGGAATTAACGAACGTCAATCCTATTTTGAAAAAATTAGATCACGATTTTGCTGTTGAATTTTACGCAAGCTTAAAGGAGATAGCCTCAACCATTGCACATTCATCGGGCGGACTGTTGGGAATGAGGAAGATGGGGGATGAAGAAGCGAAGTATGTACTATTGCCTATGCTAACCGATCCTGCCAAAGGTTAACTCAGGATGCCTTTAAAAGAGAGTGGTTTTTTTAGCAGTTCGGTTGTGCCTTTCCGGTTGGTATTTATCATGTGGCTCACCTTCAGCATTGAGTTTTTCTATGGCTTTAACTTCGGTTATCTGGGTATTAAGCCAAGGACTTTTGAAGGGTTGATAGGCATCTTTACCGCCCCGATGATTCATGGCAATTACATGCATTTAATCTCCAATACCTTCCCGCTTTTGTTTTTAGGATCTGTGCTCTACTTCTTTTATGATCGCCTGGCCGGCATTGTATTTTTCCGTTGCTACTTTATCACAAACCTTCTGGTTTGGTTGTTTAGTCCAAGACCGTCCTATCACATAGGTGCCAGTGGTTTGATTTACGGGTTGGCTGCCTTTTTAATTTGCTATGGATTTTTGAAGCAGGAATTTGTAGCGTTGATTGTTTCTGCCTGCATCCTGTTTATCTATGGAGGGATTTTCATAGCCGGAGTGCTGCCGGCCGATCCAAGGATTTCATGGGAATCTCATTTGGCCGGGGCTTTGGTTGGTGCGGTTACAGCCTTTAACTTGTCGCAAAAAAGAACTCGCTGATGGATGCAGGGGCAAAGAAAATAATGGATAGGCTTAAATCCGGAAAGTATGATCCGGTTTATATATTGCAAGGAGAGGAGACATACTATATTGATCTGATTTCCAATTATATAGAAGATAATGCTTTAAGTGAATCTGAAAAAGGATTTAACCAGGTTATAGTATATGGAAAGGATGTAAACATGGCTACTTTACTGACTCACGCCAAGCGATTTCCAATGATGGCCGAGCGGCAAGTGGTGATTGTGAAAGAAGCACAAGACATTCAGGATTTGCAGAAAGAGACAGGTGCAAAACTTTTGCTGGACTATCTTGAACGGCCACTTTCATCAACAATTCTTGTTCTTTGCCACAAGCACAAAACATTTGATAAACGGAAAGAGCTTGGTAAGAAGGTTGATAAGCTTGGTGTTTCGGCCAGTTTCAAAAAACCTTTTGATGACCGGCACCTTGGAGGTTTTATTTTAGAGCACACCAAAGCCAAAGGCTACAGAATAGAGGACGAAGCGGTTCGGGTGCTTGCTGAATATGTGGGCGCTGACTTAAACAGGTTGGCAAATGAGATCGACAAGGTCTTCATTGCAGTTCCTGCCAACGAAAGCATTACTGCCGACCATGTGATGGCCCAGGTAGGCATCAGCAAGGAGTATAATATTTTTGAACTCCAGAAAGCCCTTATCAGGAAGGATGTATTGCAGGTCTCCAAGATTGTAAACTACTTTGAGGCCAACACAAAAAAGAATCCTATTATTCCTTTGGTGGCGTTTCTTTATTCGTTTTTCAGCAAGCTTTTAATCGCTCATGCAAGTGATGATAAAAGCGAACGAGGGCTTATTAGTGCGCTTAAAATCAACCCGTTTGCTGTTAAAGATTATAGCTCTGCTTTGAGTAAATACTCTTTGACAAAAGTGATTGATGCCATTTCACTTTTAAAGCAAGCGGACCTTAAATTAAAGGGGGTGGATTCAGGAAGTGAAGACGAAGGACAGATACTAAAAGAACTGATATTCCGGTTGAT
>CAZNRJ010000256.1:0-5111 GCA_964574945.1 uncultured Ohtaekwangia sp.
GGTTACATACTCGGTCTATCTCCCCTATCAGTACGAAAAGATGGACAAGCTCCCAACAATTTATTTAACGGACGGATATGAATATCTGCATCCTCAACTTGGAAACATGAGTGTGGCGTTAGATAACCTCATCTATGATAAAAAGATAAAACCTGTCATCGCAGTTTTTGTTGATAATCGCGAGCCCGTAAACCGCGCAAACAACAGGCGCATGAATGAACTGGCCATGAATGCTAAATATTTGAATTTCTTTGTGGATGAATTGGTTCCAAAAATTGAATCAACCTTCCCCGCCATTTCACAAGCGCAAAGCAGGGCAATTATGGGTACATCCATGGGCGGATTAACAGCCACCTATTTTGCATTTACAAGACCGGATGTGTTTGCTTTGGCAGGCATTCAGTCACCTGCATTTTATACGCGGCCTCAGATTTATTCACTGTGCTCCAATCCTGCAGACCCTAAAATGAAAATATCCATGACAGCCGGTGTGATTAACGATACGAGTGCCGATAGCAGAAAAATGAAAGACCTTTTGGAAGCGAGCAGTTGTGAATATCATTACAGGGAAATAAACGAGGGGCACTCCTGGGGAAACTGGCGCAGGTTAATTGATGATATCCTGGTTGATCTTTTCCCTTATCAACCTTAAAGCCCAATCCCTCCTTTTAATAAATTGCAGTCATTTTATAATTTACTAAATTAAGGCATTGATTTTGTTTTAAGCCCGCCTATGAAAAAACAACTACTGGTTATTGCCATCATCTCTTCCCTGCTTTTAGATTCCTGTAGTTCGGGGAAATCCGCTTTAAAAAAAGGCGATTATTATGATGCTGTTTTGCAAGCCGTTAATCGACTAAGGCAAAACCCGGATCATAAAAAATCTAAGGAAGTCCTTAAAACAGGCTACCAGTTGGCTATTGATTACCTGGAGTCAGATGCACAAAATCAAATAGCATCCAACGCCAACTATAAATGGAAAAATGCGGTTCAAAATTATGACCGGATTAACAATTTATATGAGCAAATCCGCACCTCACCGGGCGCTCTTAAAGTCATTCCAAATCCTATCAATAAGTATAAAGAGTTAACCGAAGTAAAAGCCAAGGCTGCCGAGGAATCGTATGAATTGGGAATTCAATCCATGCTTAAAAATACCCGCGAAGATGCCAAACGAGCCTACTTTGCCTTTGCTGATGCTAACACCTTATCCCCTGGCTATCGCGAATCCATTGAAATGATGGAGCAATCTAAATTTAATGCTACCATTAAAGTTGTTGTGGAACGTCCTTTGCGCAATTACAACGATTGGAATTTTGAACCTGTAATTTTTGGAGTGAGGCCCAGCATGTTTGTTAAGTTTTATTCCCCACAGGAAGCTCAGGACGCCAACCTGCAGCAAGTTGATCATTTTGTCAGGTTGGTTGTAAATGGTTATTCGGAAGCACGGCCGGTAATAAACAAACGTACTGAAGAATATAAGGACAGCGTTAAAGTTGGTGAGAAAACCGTGAACAATGTGAAAGTTCCAACCTATGAAAAAGTAAAAGCCTCCATGGTCATTAATGAAAAGTCAATTACTTCGCGAGGTTCCATTACGCTTTTTATCAAGGATGCAACCAGCAATGCAGAACTTAGAAATTCAGAAATAATCAGTGAGGAACGCTGGGCCGACCGATGGGCTACGTGCACAGGCGATCAGCGCGCCATACCAACCAACACCCGCAAGCTTTGTGGTTCTAAAGAGCCCTATATGGCGCGCGACTTCCTGATTGTAGAAACTAAAAAAGATCTCGATAATAGATTAGCGAATGCCCTCACGGGCTTCTATGCAAATTATTAGAAATCATCTCAAAAATACTTTGTCATCGCGGACAACGATCCGCGATCTCGGAATCCGTGCAAAAAAACGAGATACCGGAATAAATCCGGTATGACAGATACTCTTGGGAGTATTTTTGAGATGACTTATAGTGCCGGTAAAAAACGAAATCTGATTTAAGTAAAACCATTTTAGTCATAAATCGGTTTGTACGATATGAAAGTATTAGCGTTAAGTATCATGTTTTCCATCTGCACCTTATCCGGGCAGGCCCAGCAAACTAATCAGAAGGTTATGACCGATAATTTAGAGACTGCCACCCTGGGCTCGGGGTGCTTTTGGTGTACCGAGGCATTTTTTCTTCCCGTTAAGGGTATAAAATCTGTTGTTTCCGGTTATTCCGGTGGCAAAGTAAAAAATCCTACATATAAGGAAGTATGCTCAGGACTAACCGGCCATGCCGAAGTGGTACAGGTAACATTCGATCCTGCCATTATCTCCTACTCCGAAGTTCTTGAAATATTCTGGAACACCCACGACCCCACGACACTAAACCGGCAGGGCGCTGACGAGGGTACCCAATATCGCTCCGTTGTCTATTATCATACTGACGGGCAAAAGAAAATTGCTGAAGACTACAAAGCGCAGCTTAACCAATCAGGCGTTTTTAAAAACCCAATCGTCACCGAAATAAGTCCATTCACCGTATTTTATCCTGCCGAAGATTATCACCAAAATTACTATGCGCTAAATCCAAACCAGGGGTATTGCGTGTATGTGATACGGCCAAAGGTTGAGAAGTTTAAAAAACAATTCAAGGCCAAGCTGAAATAGCATGATGTTTATAAATCAAATTTTTTAGTGAACCATGTAACATTATACCGAAGCCTTCGTTTTAACAACAACGAGCAGATAAAATCTTCTCATAGGTTTAGGTTTAGGTAACAAAAGCCCCCTCAGACGGAGGGGGCTTTTGTATTTTGCAGGGCCTTCACTTCGTTCGGAGCCGTGTCTTTCGTCCTCATTACGAATTACTGATGTAAGCGAAGACGTTCAGTACACTTCATCATGTGTACCAATGTCAATAAGCAACACGGTTTTACCTTCTTCCAGAAATTTGAATACAACCCTGCAATCGTACGCAATGCTAAATGCCCAAAGTCCCTTTAACCTGCCCGACAGCTTATGTGTTTTCAACCGTGAATCGAAAGGCTGGTCAGTGAACAAGGTTATGGCATCCCAAAATTTTTTCTTTAGCACCATGTCAGTCCCGATCCGTTTTTTATACGAACGCTTAAACCCGGCATCCCAAACCAGTTCAATCATTTTCCAGGTCGCTGTATAAGTCCCGGACATTGCCCCGTTTTACATTTCCTTTTTTTTCGTTTTGGGTTGCTTTCCGGGCATTTTTCAGGATTATGTCGCGCCTCGTTTCTGTATACGTTTTCCTGATAAGGTCAACGGCAAATTCCTGCTCTTCTGCGGGAAGTGCATTAAAATCATCGATCAGGGTATTAATGTGTTGAGTTGCCATAAGCAATAACGGTTACTAAATACAAATGTAATGTTTTTTCCACGCTGACACGATTTGAAGGAAGCCTGTTTCTTTTGAGTGGGTATTTTCCACAGGCAATTTGCTGAGGCCGAAGACGGAGGGGGCTTTTGTATTTTGCAGGGCCTCCTGTGATTGGCCTGATAGCCTGCAAGCGTGTCGGGCAAGAAGGCCAACACGGGCGAGTATAGTTTTATGTTGCTCATTCGTGCTTTGCTTATGAGCGTAGCGGTTTGCAAATGTGCTTACACTTGGGCGATGGTATTACTTCTTCTTTTTGGTTTTATCTTCTAACGCTTTCAGGCTTTCCAAATAGTTTTTTTCTGCTTCACTTTTTACTGTCTGCGGCAGTTCGTAAGAATTTCTTACTAACTGAATTTTCTTGCAACTCGCCTTCCGCAAAAATATTTTTTATGTGTTGTGTTATACCGGGACGCTCTACTCCAAAAAGCAATGCCAGTTGGTCTTGGGTAAGTCAAACATCCTGCTCATCCAAACGAACATCAACCGAAATTTTTTCGTCTTCGGTTTTAAAGATGAGAAATTCAGAATTGCTGTAGGATTGTTTTTTTGCCATTTTCTGTCGGTTGTTTTAGCGTAATTTTTAAATTCGTAATTGCCTTCACGCCCCAAACCTCGCCAATCTTATCCTTTATCTTCTGCCCATTGTCTGCACTGTGATTTTTGTGATTGGCGTGATGGCTGTGATGAGATGCAACCTAAAACGTGTTGGTCAAGAAGGCCAACACGGGCGAGTAGCATTACTTTTTGCTTGTACTGCTCCAGGTCGGTCTGGCGCTCCTGGCGGATGAGTTCGAGGGTTTTATAAAGTTCTTCTGTGGAGGTCATTGAATCAGGAGTCAGAAAAGCCCGAAAGATAGTATAACCTTAATTTCTTCCATGATTGCGTTATACTTTATCGCTTTTAGCCTTCCGGACTTACTGACTTATTTCTAACTTTAGAACACACTAATTTTCGAAATGCTATGAAAAAGCGCATTCTCTCCCTACTCTTTGTATTAGTCTTCACGTTTGTACGTGCCGATGAAGGCATGTGGTTGTTGTATATGCTGGGCGATCAGGTGTATAACGAAATGGTGAAAAAAGGACTGAAGCTTTCCAAAGAACAATTGTACAGCCTCAATAAACCATCGGTTAAAGATGCCATTGTTATTTTTGGCGGAGGGTGTACGGGGGAAATTGTAAGCAGGGAGGGATTGCTCTTTACCAACCACCATTGCGGCTACGCGGCCATTGCTGCGGCCAGCACTGTAGAGAATAATTATTTGCGTGATGGCTTCTATGCAAAAAACAAAGCAGAAGAAATTCCAGCGCCTTCGCTATCCGTTCAGTTTCTGTTACGGATTGAGGATGTGACTTCGGAAGTAGAAAATGCTTTGAAAGGCCTCAGCGGTGCAGAACGTGCCTCCAAGTTACAAAGCGTATCTAATGATATTGTTAAACGCACTACCGATGGTAATAACCTTGAAGCGCGTGTGGCACCTTTCTTCCGGAATAATCAATACTTACTGTTTGTGTACGAACGTTACCGTGATGTGCGCCTGGTGGGAACACCACCGGAAAGCATCGGCAAGTTTGGTGGCGATACCGACAATTGGGAGTGGCCGCGCCACACGGGTGACTTTTCTGTGTTTCGGGTGTATATGAGCAAAGACGGAAAAGCCGCCACCTATGCGCCCGACAATGTTCCGTATAAATCGAAGTATTACCTGAATG
>CAZNRJ010000256.1:5121-6115 GCA_964574945.1 uncultured Ohtaekwangia sp.
GGGTGTAAAGGAAAATGATTATGCCATGATCCTCGGCTACCCGGGAAGTACCAACCGGTACGAAACTTCCTGGGGCGTAAAAATCAAAACGGAAATTGAAAATCCTGCCATTGTTAACCTGCGCGATGCCCGGCTAAAATTAATGTTTGAAGAAATGAAGAAGAGTGATGCCGTTCGGCTTCAGCTTGCTTCCAGCTATGCCGGTATTGCCAACTATTGGAAATTTTTTGGTGGTGAAGCACAACAGCTGTTGAAGTACGATGTGTTTGATCAGAAGAAAACGGAAGAGGAAAAATTTATTCAATGGGCAAAAGGAAAACCGGAATATGAAAATGTATTTACGGAATACGAGAAGGCGTATAAAGAATGGTGGCCCTATACAAAACACCGCCTTTATATAAATGAGGGCACACTGGGTTCTCCCCTGGCAGCCTATGCGGCATCGTGGCAGGCATTGGAAACAGCGCTTACCCGCGATACACCTTCGGCTGATGAAATCAATAAGGTAGTGGAGAGTTTGAAGCGCACACGAGCCATCTTTTTGCAAAACGAAAACAAAGCCTCCGACCAAAACATTATCGCGGCCACCAGCCGAATGTTCTATACCGACATTGAATCGGCACAGCATCCAGCCGAATTTTTTGCACGCCTGCGCACCGGCTTTGGCGACCTGGGTGATGAAAGCACGTATAAAAAGTTTGCTGCCGATGTGTTCTCAAAAACGATGGTATTTGATGATGCGAAGTGGGAAGCCTTTATGGCCAAACCGGATGCTGCTGCCCTGCGCGATGATCCGGCCTATGCCTACGTTTCGGCTTTTGTGAAAAACTACACTTCACGCTTTGCCCCGAAGTCCATAGAGTTTACGCACCTCAACAACGACCTCAGCCGGTTATACCTGAAAGGTGTGCGTGAAATGAATCCGAACAAAACCATGTACCCCGATGCCAACTTTACCATGCGCCTGAGCTATGGCAGTGTAAAATCATACCGC
>CAZNRJ010000257.1:0-6096 GCA_964574945.1 uncultured Ohtaekwangia sp.
TAGCCAGGTTGGGGCGCTCATTCGCGGAGGTGGTCAGCTTGTAGCGTTTTATGCCAAAGAGCAGGATTTAGCGGAAGCATTTGCCAAGCGTTATCCGGATGCCAGGCTCGCAAAAAGTGATAAGGAAATTTTTGAAGATAACTCCATTCAATTAATCGTAAGTGCTGCTATCCCTATCGATCGAGCGCCTATAGGCATTGAAGCCATGCGCCATGGAAAGGATTTTATGGGCGATAAGCCCGGTATCATTACACTAAAACAATTAGCTGAAGTACGAAAAGTTCAAAAGGAAACTAAGCGCATTTATTCCATTATGTATAGCGAGCGGTTTGAAAACCGCGCAACAGTAAAGGCAGGCGAATTGGTAAAGGCTGGAGCCATTGGAAATGTTATTCAAACCATTGGGCTTGGTCCGCACCGAATGAACATTAAATCGCGCCCGGATTGGTTCTTCGATAAAGCAAAATTTGGAGGCATCATTTGCGATATTGCTTCGCACCAGTTCGATCAATTTTTATTCTTTACAGGCTCTACCCAGGCGGAAGTAATTTCTTCGCAAGTTGGGAATCTTCATTATCCAACCTATCCCCTGTTCGAGGATTTTGGGGATGCAACCGTGCGGGGCAATAATGGCACCGGCTATATTCGGGTAGATTGGTTTACACCCGATGGGTTAAATACGTGGGGCGATGGTCGCCTGACTGTATTGGGGACTGAAGGATTTATTGAGATCAGAAAGAATACTGACATAGGCGGCCGTGAAGGCGGCAGCCATTTATTTTTGGTTGATAATAAAGAAACCCGTTATATCGATTGCTCAAAAGTAGAACTTCCTTATGGGGAACAACTTGTAAATGATATTGTGAACAGGACAGAAACCGCTATGACGCAAGATCATTGCTTCCTGGCCACAGAACTTGCGCTTAAAGCCCAGAAGAATGCACAGAAACTAACGTTTAAAAAGTAATTTCCTATCACACTCTTTAAACGTACTTATAAAAAATCCTCGCGAATCGGATTAAATACATCCACCAGGAGTCCTGCCTCAAGGCAAACAATTCCATGCTCCTGCATCGTAGGGACATTATAAATATCCCCTTCTTTTATAACCCTGCAATCTCCGTTAAGGGTAAATTCAAAAACACCTTTAGCGACATAGCTTAGTTGACGATGCGGATGGCTATGCAGCACACCCACAGCAGCCTTTTCAAACTGAAACTTCACCATCATCATGGCATCATCATAAAACATTACCTTTCTTTTTACGCCATTGCCAAGGTCTTTCCATTCAACCGAGGTATCTGCAATTATGTTTCTATCAGTCATTCTGTTATTTATTTGAAAACCAGGTTGAATATAGTAAATCAGCGTTCCATTTGATTCAATAACCATTGCTCGGCAACAGCTATATCTTCGAAAATCGTAATGGAAAAGCCCCTTTTCTCGCTTATCTCCTTCCAATAATTGGCAAAGGCACGGCCCCGGCTATCAAAGACTGCGGCTATGGTTATGTTCCTTAACTCGGGAATGGTTGTTTCGTATCGCTTTACGATGTTAAAAGCTTCGGTAAGATTAACATTGATTTGAAGCGTGCGGTAGTCAACTAAAAGGTATCGACTCTTGGTTTCAACAATTTTATCATAGATTAACGTTGAGGCCTCAGCCATCGAGGAGAAGCTATCCCTCTTTCCGTGGCCAATAACCAATAGATATTTTTCCCTTAACTCAAAAGATACCAACTGATCCATCTTCCTAAAAACAATTTAACCATTTAAAAAGATAAGAATTAATTGATGCAGATTTAAATGTATTCGCAATTAATTAATACCTTGTTCATTATTTTTTAAACTCTTACAACATTAACCACTACAACCACTAAAAACATGAGCTCCATCGAAGCCCTTATTGACATTGATCAAACCGAAAGTGCGGAAATCCGCATTGATCCGATCACAGGAAACAGGTCTCTTTTCTCCAGGAAGTTCTTCCAAAAGAATGAAGTGATTATGGATTTCCTGGCCAAATCTGTTCAGTCAACACCTACTTACCTGACGGTTCAGGTTGGTGAGACCGAGCATATTGAATTATTCCCTGATTGCCTGGCCTGCGCCAATCACAGCTGTGACCCGAATTGCTTTTTTGATACCACCAGTATGCAGTTTGTTTGCATAAAAGATGTTGCCGAAGGGGAAGAGTTCACATTTTTCTATCCTTCTGCTGAGTGGGATATGAATCAGCCTTTTAAGTGCAATTGCGGAAGCAATGATTGCATTGACTTTATTCAGGGTGCAAAGTACCTATCGCAAGAAAGCCTGGCGAAATATCGGTTTACCGATTTTATCAAGTCGAAGCTGAGGGGCTAAACTGGATACTGGATACTCGCAAGAATCCAGTATCAAGGATCAAGTATCCAGAATCCAGCATCAAGCTTCGAGTTCCTGAAGGACCGTCCTGAATTCGTTCAGCATCATGGCCGTTGCGCCCCACACAATTTCGTTTTCAATTTCGAAGTGTGGCGCCATCATGGGGAACATATTGGCTGCCATTATTTCTTTAGTTCGCACAGCATCAGCATGTAACAGGTCATCTATTGAAGCAATAAGTATCTTCTTAACTTCTTTAGAGTCGGGTTTAAAGTCAGGGCTTGATTTTAAATATCCCACCACGGGGGTGACTAAAAAATTGCTGGGGATCACAAAAAATTCAGATAACGAACCAAGCACTTCAACCTGCGATGATGAAATGCCAATTTCTTCTTCGGCTTCCCGTAAGGCGGTTTCGATTCTGCTTTCGCCAGGCTCTGCCTTTCCGCCCGGCAAGCTAATTTGCCCGCCATGGGTACCCATATAATCCGGGCGCTTGGTTAACGGAAACATAACCTTGCCCTTTTCTTCATATAATAAAATAAGCACACTGCCCGGCTTGGGTGGCGAACGATGCTCAAATCGTGGTTTTATTAATCCTGTAGCAACAGCCCGAAGGGGTTCGTGGGCAGCCGGTCCCGGCAACGGGTTCTTTAATCTATCGGAAAGTAACTGGTAATCAAGCTTCATTGAAATACGGTCATCGAAATAATCCACTAAGAACGATAGGATTTTTGTACTTTGGATAGTGAGAGTCAATTAAAATGAAATTTATGCGATACTTCTTAGTCATTCTTCTCCTTTTGGTTTCAGGGAAATCGTTTGCACAAATCCGGGTTAGTATCGATCAGCATTATTTAATAACCACCGAAGGCAAACCCTTCTTTTGGCTTGGCGATACGGATTGGGAGTTGTTCCATCGCATGACGCGCGAAGAGGCAGAAGAATTTTTAGAGATCAGGAAACAACAAGGGTTCAATGTTATCCAGGCAGTAGCACTTGCCGAGTTTAATGGAATCCGCCAACCCAATCGCTATGGGGATTTGCCTTTGATAGACGAAGACCCTACCCGGTTGGCTGTTACCCCCGGGGCTAATCCGGCCAATGATAATGAATATGATTATTGGGATCACGTTGATTTTATTATCAATAGAATTGCAGACAAAGGAATGTATGCAGGCCTGCTGCCAACCTGGGGCGATAAGGTTGCACATTTGTGGGGCGATGGCCCGATCATCTTTAATGAAGCGAATGCAGAAGTGTATGCTACCACCTTAGCAAAACGCTATGCAAACTACTGGAACATTATCTGGATTCTGGGGGGAGATCGTCCGGCCACTTATACGGGTAAATTTAATAATGAAGAAAAAGAGTTTGATGACCGTGCTATCTGGCGGGCCATGGCCAAAGGCATAGAATCCGTTCTGGGCCCTGAAGCATTTATTACATACCATCCTGCAGGCGGATCATTCTCAACTACTTCCTTTATACATGATGAACCCTGGCTGGATATGAATGCCTTTCAGTCGGGGCATGGATCGCGTGAAGCGGATGCCTGGAATTGGGTGAAGCGCGACTTAGCCATGAAACCTCAAAAGCCAACATTAGACATGGAACCGTGCTATGAAGACCACCCGGTAAATCCATGGGATGGTAAATGGACGCGTGAGCGTGGCTACTTCACTGCTTATGATGTGCGTGCACGTGTTTACCGATCAGTTTTTGCAGGAGCCTGTGGTGTTACCTACGGTCATCATCAAATCTGGCAATTTCTGAATACCGATTTGAATCCACCGGTTAATATTGGTGATACATTAATTGGCTGGCAAAAAGCTGCCAAAGCCGAGGGTGCGACTCAAATGCAACACTTAAAAAAGTTAATGCTGTCGCGACCTTACTTTTCGCGAATGGCTGATCAAAGTTTGGTTGCATCAGACCCCGGCAGCAATTATAAAGATTTAATAATTGCCACTCGCGATGAAAAGGGCACCTATGCTTTCATTTATCTGCCTCAAAACAAACCAGTTTCAATTGATCTCGGTAAACTATCAGGGGATAATAAAATCATAACCTGGTTTGATCCAAGAACCGGCAAATCGATTATTGAAAAACCAATCATGGGCAAAGGGGTAACGACATTTACCCCGCCAAAAAACGGAATGGATTGGGTGTTGGTAATTGATGATGCATCGCTGGATTACAAAATGCCTTAATTGGTGAGGTCATTTCTTATTGCATTGCCTGATCTCTTCAGCGGTGAGCATGCGATCGCCCCGCTCTTCCGATTTTTTGAACGATACACACGCGAGACCCGTGTTTCCACCTTTTAAATAAGCCATTCCCAAATAGAAATAGATTTTATCTACAAAGGGATCCATGTCCAATGCTTGCTTCAACAGCCTTTCGGCAGATTTATAATCCTTGCGAATTAAATAGAGTACTCCTTTATTGCGATACGCCCAGGCATTGTAAGGATCCATTCCAATACTGTCATTAATATCCTGTTCCGCTTTTTCCAATTCATTCATGCTTAAGTAAATGAAGCCTCGGTTGTTGATAAAATAGGGTTGCCTCGGTGAAAGGCTCAACGACTTTTCAACCAACCTGAGCGCCTCAGCATAATTTGAACGCTCTGTTTCAATCATCGCTAACGTATTATAAATGTTTGGTTCATCCGGTTTTTGTAAACTGGCTTTAGCTAACTCAGCCTGTGCTGCATCATAATCCCTGCGATAGTATTGCACGGTAGCATGGTTCACCTGGTAATCCATATTGGTTTTATCAATTGCAATGGCACGATCAAACGAAGCTAATGCTTTATCAAACTCACGCATTTTTGTGTAAACCAATCCCTGCGTGAAATAGACTAAAGCGGTGTCAGGCTTTACTTTCATGATTTTATCAAGATCGTCCAGCGCCTTGTAATACTCTTTCAGCTCATAACTTGTGTTGGCATGATTGAAGATGGCCGGCAGAAAATCGGGTTTACACCCAAGCGCCTTGTCGTAATTCTGTATGGCAAGATCAAACCGTTGTTGCTCAAAATAAACAGTCCCTAAATTGTTCCAGGCATCCGTATAACAATTATCAAGCTTAATGGCTTCTCCGTAATAATAACTTGCCTGATCATAATTCCGCTCTTTCAACGCAAGATTGCCTTTCAACAAAAATTGTTGAAGTTTTGTCTCCTTCAAATCGGCACAGCCAACGAGCAACAAGAGCAAAATCCATTTTTTCATCCCGCAAAGCTAACTTCTAAACTTATTAAATTGCCTGTTTTAAATTTTGATTATTAAGAAGTAATCTTTTTATTTGATCCATAATTATGAATTATACTCAAAACATCCACGGCCACCACCATCACATGACCCCATGTGGCTCGTCTTTGTTTTGATTTAAACGATATTTCAAAGTAATTAAAAGGCTTGCCAAACAACTGGTAGGCCTTTTTTGTTTTATACTAATTCTCAACCAATGAACACAATACTTAGAATCGCCATTCAAAAATCCGGAAGACTCCAGGAAGACTCGCTCAAATTATTAAAAGAAAGCGGACTTCATTTTAGTAATGGCCGCGATCAGTTAAAAGCGCAGGCACGCAACTTTCCGGTTGAAATTCTCTTTCTGCGCGATGATGATATTCCGCAATATGTAGAAGACAAAGTAGCCGATGTGGGCATCGTTGGTGAAAATGTGTGGATCGAAAAACAAAAAGACAATGAACTCATAAAGC
>CAZNRJ010000258.1:0-6072 GCA_964574945.1 uncultured Ohtaekwangia sp.
CTCACGGTGAAGGAAGATTTGATTTAAAGAATCATAATGAGTATCAAGTCGCTGCAACGTATACCTATCCTGAATACCCTGGCAACCCGAACGATTCTGATTTTTCAGTAGCTGCACTCTCATCAAAAGACGGAAGACACCTTGCTATCATGCCACACATTGAGCGTTCCCTATTTCCGTGGAACTGGGGTTACTATCCAACACAACGCAAGTCGGATGAAGTAAGCCCCTGGATTGAAGCCTTTGTAAACGCGAGAGAGTGGATGAAGGGAAAAGTACGAAGTTAGATTTACGAAGTTAGATTTACGAAGTTAGATTTACGAAGTTAGATTTACGAAGTACGATTTAACCCCAGCGTTGACTTTTGATGCCGATACCGGAATTAGGGGGTTGGAAATCCAACAGCATGGGGAAATAGATGCCCACTGCTCGTGGCGCATAGCGGCTCACCATTTCAATTTCCTCAATTGATTCATGGCATGATAATGCAGTCATGCCTGGTATACTTATTAACTAATAAAAAACCTTATGAAAAAGAACTCACCTCTTTTGATGCTGGTGTTCGCCTTTGCTTTACTGCAAAGCTGTGGACCCAAAACAGAAGATTCCGCTGCCACTGAAATGGAAGCAAGCACCAATGAAGCCCAAGCTACCGAAGATCGTGCCACCAAGCGAGCAAGGATTGAAGCTGCCAGAGTTGAAAAAATAGAACAGCGGAGACTTGCGGCAATTGAAAAAGCAAAAACTTCACCTACCTATAAAGATGCTTCGGGAAAAGTAATTTATAATAAAGCTGAAGTTGATCCTACTTTTGTTGGTGGAGATGGTGCAATGATGACCTATCTTAAAGATAATCTTACCTATCCTGAGCTTGCTCAAAAGAATGGTGTGGAAGGAACCGTATTTGTTGATTTTGTAGTTGATGAAAAGGGTGCGATACGCGAAGTACTTGCTACCGATGTAACAAGTGATGATATAGACCAATCTTTAAAGGCGGAAGCAATTCGTGTGGTGAGCGCTATGCCAAATTGGGTAGCAGGAACACAACATGGAAAAGCAGTTGCTGCCAGCTTCAGCGTACCTATTACCTTTCAGCTCTCGAATTAAGATTCATAAAATAAATGAAGAGTTTCCGGCCTTTAAAACGTTGGAGACTCTTTCTATTTTATCGCAACTCCAGCACCACAACGGAATGTGCAGGCAGCGTAACCTTTAGCATGTTTGCCGATAGGGTTGCCTGCTTAAAAGAAGCTGGCCTAATAAAATCTGGTTTCTCAAACGTGTTGTGATCCTGAAGCTTAGCGCTTGTTAAAATCCTTCCGGTTACGGAACTGAACTTTCCGCCACGAATATCGATCGTTATTTCCTGTACATTTTTAGAATCTACATTCACCAACGAAACATGAGTAACCCCTGCCTTGTCTTTCGATGCAGAGACCGAAACTGCCGGTAATTTCTCGGTTCCAAATGAGAAATCATTTGTTGTGAAATCAAACGGGATTAGTGTTGCATCCTGATGAACATTATACATCTCCATTACGTGATAAGTGGGCGTTACAATCATCTTCTCTTCCTGCGTTAGCACCACTGCCTGAAGCACATTCACCGTCTGTGCCAGGTTAGCCATGCGCACCCGGTCGCTATGGTTATGAAAAATATTTAGCGTTGCCCCGGCAAGGATGGCATCGCGCATCGTATTTTGTTGATAAAGAAACCCAGGATTAGTACCTGTTTCCACATCATACCACCCACCCCATTCATCCACCACCAAGGCAACTTTCTTTTGCGGGTCGTATTTATCCATAATGGTTGCATGTTTCGTAATCAACTCCTCCATCTGCAAAGCACGTTGCATGGTTTGAAAATATTGCTGCTCCGTAAAATCAGCGGCCGATCCTTTTTTACCCCAATCAATCACCGAATAATGATGCAGTGCAATTCCCTCCAGCATGTTGTGAGGAATATCGCGCATTACAACCTCGGTCCAATGATAGTCGGACGAACTTGCTCCCGAAGCTATTCTAAATGGTTTTACTTTTTCAGTGCTTGTCATGAACGTAGCGTACTGCCGGTAGATGTTTGCATAGTATTCGGCTGTCATGTTTCCTCCGCAACCCCAGGCTTCATTACCTATTCCCCAATATTTTACATTCCACGCTTTCTCACGACCATTCTCTTTCCTCCATTTCGACATAGGACTAATCCCATCAAAATTTACATACTGCACCCAGTCAGATAATTCCTGAACAGTGCCACTTCCAACATTACCGGACAGATAAGGTTCAGCGCCAAGCAATTCGCACATGTTTAAGAAATCATGCGTACCGAAACTATTATCTTCCGTTACTCCACCCCACCAGGTATTAACAATGGTGGGTCGTTTATCTTTCGACCCTACCCCATCTTTCCAATGGTACGTGTCTGCAAAGCATCCACCCGGCCAGCGCAGGTTAGGTATCTTTAGTTTTTTCAAAGCATCTACCACATCAAGCCGCACTCCTTGGATGTTTGGTATTTTAGTATTCGACTCGCCTACATAAAACCCGCCATAAATACATCGACCTAAGTGTTCTGAAAAATGACCGTAGATATGTTTGTCAATTTTAACTTTCCCTTGATCAATATTTAGTACCCCTTTGTTTTGTGCCTGCGTGTTGAAAAAAGTAAATAAAAGAGCGAGGAAATTAATTTTCACTAATCGATTCACGTTAAAAATAAGAGTACGTTTCATATTGACTAACTGTTAAATCTTTCTATGCCGAATTCCGGGCCGCGTTGATTATTCCAAACATGCATCGGATAATCAGCTTGCGATATCGCATTTCATAGATTTTATTTTTATCAGTCTGATGGCGCAAATTCACCAATGCAAATTGTTGAATCGCAATCAGGGGCAGCACTATCCGCTCACGCAATCGTACTGAATCGCGTTGCACGGGATTGCTATCCATCAATTTCTTCAACCCGGAAACTTCCAGTATTTGGCTGATTGATAATTCAAATTCAGCAAACATCATTTCCCAAAACTGACCAAACTCAGGATCGTCTTTAAGGTAAGCAGTGGCCTGGTAATTTGTTTTTGTGAGCGACATCATGCTGTTGCCCAACAACGTGCGAAAGAAAAGCGACTCCTGATAAAATGCTTTCAATTTCTGAGCACCGCTTTTATCAGACAAATTTTTTAAGGCAGAACCCACTCCATAAAAGCCGGGAATATTCTGCTTCATCATCGCCCAGGAACCGACAAAAGGAATTGCCCTCAGGTCTTCAAACTTCAAACCCTCATTACCACTTCTCTTTACAGGCCGCGAGCCAATGTTTGTATCGCCAAAGAATGAAAGCGGTGTTACGTTTTCCAGGTAAGGAACAAACCGGGGATGATGTTTCAATCCCAAATAGGATTGATAACCGGTTTCTGCAAGTTCATCCAATGTTTCTTTCTGAGCTTGCGACAACTGATTCTCGGGATTCTTAAAGACAGCCCCTTCCAATCCGGCTGAAAGGAGTTGTTCTAAATTATATTTACATGAGCCGATCTTTCCAAAGTTAGAACTGATGGTTTGTCCTTGTATGGTGATTTGTACTTCTTCATTTTCAATGGTTTCACCCAATGATGCATAAAAGTCGTGTGTGTTACCACCGCCCCGTGCGGGCGGCCCGCCACGGCCATCAAAAAATATTGCTTTCAATCCATGCTTGCGCGATACTTCTGTAAGACTTTCTTTTGCCCGGAAGATTGACCAGTTGGCGCGCAAATACCCGCCATCTTTTGTACCGTCAGAGAAGCCTAACATAATTGTTTGATGAGCATCACGCGCATCTAAATGAGCCCGGTATTCCGTAATACTATACAACTCATGCATGATATCCTGCGCATGCGCAAGATCATCAATCGTTTCAAAGAGCGGTACCACATCAAGTTCCAATCCTTCGTTGGTTGCTAACAGCAATCTTCCCAGCACAAACACTTCAATTACATGCAGTGAGCTTTGGCAATTACTGATTACATAGCGGTGGCACCCCAGCACCCCATTCTTCTTTTGAATGGTTCCAATCGCGCGGATACTATTCAGCGTTTCATTCACAAATGCATCTTCAAACTGAAGATCATTCAATGAAATTTTCAGCGAAAGCAAATATTGAATTTGTTCCTTGTTGGTAAGCTTTTCAAACTCACCTGTCGATATAGTTTTTCCTGATTTAAAACCAACATCCAGGATTTGTGACCAGACATAATCGTGTTTACGACTGTCCTGCCGGATATCCAGGCTGGCAAAATGAAATCCGAACAATTTTACTTTCAGGATGAAGATATCGAACAAATCCAGAAATAATCCATCGTGTTCATCAATCAGCTTTTTGCGGGCTTGCATTAAATCACTCACCAATTCGTGCGCATGAATATATTCTCGCTGAGTGCCATACGCCCATTGATATATTTTACGTTCGATTTCAATGACTAATTTATCAACACCATGAAAGGTGAGCCTTCTGCGCAAGGTACGTATATCACGGTAGTAACATTTTAAAAGGCTTTCCTGCAAGCGAGCCGCTACTTTGCACGTAATCTCACTGGTAACAAAGGGATTTCCATCCCGATCGCCACCAGGCCAAAAGCCAATCACCACAAGCCTGTCATTGTTCCATTCTGCCAATGGAATTTGCAGGGAAGAGCACAGCGATTGAATGATTTCAGGTATGGCTTGGTAAAAAGTATTCTCAAGATACCAGCACAAACTAATGGCTTCATCATAGGGCGATGGCTTGTCGCGATTGATAAAACCTGTTTTACCTAATTGCTGAAGCAGCAGGTTTATTTGGGCCAGGTCATGTTCGCGAATCGATTTTTCAAGATCGGTTAATATTCCCAACACTGGGCCCGGATAAAATTGAGTGGGGTGGGCAGTAAGCACAGTCCTTAAGCTGAAATCTTCGAGCCTCTTTTTCAGCTCAGCTTCCTTACGATCAAACTTAGTGCGTTGAAGCAAGGAGGTAATTGTTCCCCTGCCTGTTGTATCATTAATCTGTTCAAAGGATGAATCCTCTATTGAATCGAATAGCGCAACCTGGCGCTCAACATATTGAATAAACTTAAAGAGAAGTCCAAACTGTTCTTCGTGGGTAGCCTGAGGCACCAGGTCATTAAAGAACTGCGACAGAATATCGGATGCCGGCTGGCCCTTTTCAAAGCCTTCTTCGCAATACTGTTGCAGCAGGGGTAATAATGTACCCGTGCGCGAAATATCCTGAAAAGGGAGATTTAGAAAAAGGCTATTATAAATATGATAGCGTGCCCCTACTGTTTGTTCGTATTTTGAAGTCATTAAAAGGAAATTGAAAACATGAAATTTTCCCTGAAAATAAGGGAAAGAGTTTATTGTCTCAACTTTAACCATGAAACCTTCGGGCCATTTAACCCATAACTTATTAGAAAGAAATTATCCCGCTTGCTTCCGGCAACAAAATCTTCTACCTTTTGTTAATAATTCAAACTGATTCCTATGAGAAAGCTTTACATGCCAGCGTTGATTTTAGTGCTGTTTGCCTCGTGCCTTGGTTATAAAGAACTACCGGTTGAATACGATTACAGCTATAGAGGCAATTTCAAAAAATACAAAACATTTGAAATGATGCGGCCCGTGGGGATAAATGATTCTACCATGGTGAATGAAATTGTTGAAAAATCTATCGTGTCGCGAATGAAGTTTTTGGGCTACAAGCAAACAGACACACGGCCTCACCTTATCATTGGTTTTAAAATGTTTAATGACAGCCTTCGGTTCAACGGCTATAATCAACCCGACATTGAAGAGTGGGTAAAAAGCCAAAAAGAAGACCTTGATTATGATCCACACAAACTATACCTCAAAACGGGCACGTTGTTGATTCAATTTTTTGACAGACGACAAAACAGATCTATCTGGCAGGGGTATGCCACCACCATGTATGGCAATATTAACTTTAACAATGAGCGCCACCTTAGAAATGCCGTGATCTCTATTTTAGACAAATACCGATTTATGGCCGAAGGGTTTACCGAAGGCAACACGGCCAGCGTTGATGAGCTTGATT
>CAZNRJ010000259.1:0-6064 GCA_964574945.1 uncultured Ohtaekwangia sp.
GATGCACTCCTCCAATGTTAACTTATAATAGGTCATGAAAGTCTCTCGCCTTACGAATAACGAGCCCAAAAAAATCATGTACCGGCCAAAACCCTTCATGCACTAATATTCAAATGCTATATTGCTCAAAGATAAAATAATTTCTCATGCATAAGTTGATTGTAGTTACTGGGGGCACAAAAGGGATCGGCCGGGCAATTATTGAGAAATTTGCAGCAAATGGTTTTGATATTGCTACCTGTGCCCGAAACCAGGCCGACTTAACCCAACTAAAGAAAGATTTTGAATCAAAATTTAAGGTTAACGTATTTGAGCGCCTGGCCGACATGTCGGATAAAACCCAGGTTAAACAATTTACAGACGCAATAAGTAATTTGAATCGGCCTGTGGATGTGTTGGTGAATAACGCGGGCTATTTTGAACCCGGCCGGATAATGGAAGAACCGGATGGTACCCTCGAAGGAATGATTGAAGGAAATGTGTATAGCGCTTACTATACCACCCGGGGCCTTGTTAATACAATGAAAGCCAACAAGTCGGGCCATGTTTTTAATATGTGTTCTATTGCAAGCTTTATGGCTTACCCAAATGGTGGTTCTTATGCTATTTCAAAGTTTGCCTTGTTGGGATTCTCTAAAGTTTTGCGCGAGGAGTTAAAAGAGTTTGGAATTCGTGTGACCGCAGTAATGCCGGGGGCTACCCGAACGGCAAGTTGGGCTGCCAGCGATTTACCCGATAGCCGCTTTATAAAGCCTGAGGATGTCGCTGAGGCAGTTTTTTCGGCTTATTCCCTGTCAGCCGGAAGTGTGGTGGAGGAAATTCTTATCAGGCCGCAGATGGGCGATATTTAGCCCTGATTACCCTTCGCCTAAGTTTTCATTTATCCGAACAAAAGTCCCTGCCAAAGGGTTAATTTTGTCGTAAATCCTTTGGAACGTGAGTCAGATTCTTCAGCTAAAACAGTATTGCAATAGCCTGGTTAGTTACAACCGCAGAAAAACACGGGTTGTAAATATTGGAGGCGTGCCGATGGGTGGCGATAACCCCATTCGTGTGCAGTCAATGACTACAATTGATACGATGGACACGCAGGGATCTATCGAACAAACAATACGAATGGTGGAGGCCGGGTGTGAGTATGTTCGGATTACGGCACCGAGCATGAAGGAAGCGCAAAACCTGGAGGTGATTAAAAAAGGTCTGCGTGAACGGGGCTATTCTGTTCCGCTTGTTGCGGATATTCACTTTACCCCCAATGCCGCTGAATTGGCTGCCCGGCTAATCGAAAAAGTTCGGGTAAATCCAGGAAACTATGCTGACAAGAAACGATTTGAAGAGATTGCTTATACCGATGATGCTTACCAGGAGGAATTGGATCGCATTCGTAAGAAGTTTACTCCCCTCGTAAAGATTTGTAAAGAGTATGGCACCGCCATGCGCATTGGTACCAACCACGGCTCGCTCTCCGACCGGATTATGAGCCGCTATGGAGATACACCATTAGGTATGGTTGAATCTGCATTGGAGTTTTTGCGCATTTGCGAAGACTTAAACTATTATGACATTGTTCTTTCCATGAAGGCCAGCAACCCACAAGTGATGGTGCAAGCGTATCGGTTGCTGGTGCAGAAGTTGGATGAAGAAAACTTTCAGCCCTATCCATTGCATTTGGGAGTTACCGAAGCAGGTGATGGCGAAGATGGCCGTATAAAATCTTCGGTGGGGATAGGTACGTTGCTGGAAGATGGATTAGGGGATACCATTCGGGTTTCGTTGACCGAAGAACCCGAAGCGGAAGTGCCGGTAGCGCAAGAATTAGCCAACCGGTATGTAAATAGAAAAGAATCTTACCCAATTCCTGAGATTACTAAATATCCGATCGACCCGTTTTCATATACCCGCAGGCATACCCATGAAGTTCAAAATTTTGGAGGCCATCAAGTACCGCGTGTAATTGCCGACTTCTCAACAAAAGAAAAAATAACGGCTGCATCTCTTTTTGCATTAGGATATCAATATTCTGTTCCATTGGATAAATGGAATATTACCGACATGGCCTGTGATTATATTTTCCTGGGCGATCGATCAATTGATTTTGAAATCCCTGGCACGTTGGGGTTGATTTTTAATCATGCCACATGGTTACTACATAAAGACAAGCCACGCACCTATCCCTTTATTGTCCCTAAAGATTACCTGGCAGGAGCAGAGTCTTCATCACACTTGAATTTTATCTACACACAGTTAAAAGATATTTCGGATGAGTTTATCAATAAGGTGAATTCAGATTCAACGGCAGTGTTGTTGATTGATACGTACAACGATCACGGACTTGCCGAACAACGCAGGTTATTTGTTGAGTTGATGAACCGCGATTGCCATGTTCCCGTAGTGATTGGCAGGGCTTATGCCGATCTTACTTCTGATCAATTACAATTATATGCAGCAACCGATCTTGGCGGCTTGCTGATTGATGGACTTGGCGATGGAATTTTTATAGCAGCCGAGCATTGTGGATCCGACAAAATGATCAATGAAACAGCCTTTGGTATTTTACAGGCAACACGAACACGAATTTCAAAAACAGAATACATCTCATGTCCTTCCTGCGGACGCACGCTTTTCGATTTACAAGAGACAACCGCAAAAATTCGTTCGCGCACGAGCCATCTCAAAGGAATTAAGATTGGCATTATGGGTTGTATTGTGAACGGCCCCGGTGAAATGGCGGATGCCGACTATGGGTATGTGGGTTCCGGGCCGGGCAGGATTACCTTGTATCGCGGCAAAGAAGTAGTAAAGCGAAATGTACCTACTCCACAAGCCGTTGATGCATTAATAGAATTAATTCGTGAAGATAAAAATTGGATTGAGCCTTCGGTTATAAATCAATAGCGCTATGGAAAATCAAGCAGAAACAGGAAAGAGAAAAAAGTTATCGTTTCGGGAATTTTTTTCATTGGGAGAAGTGGGCGGGTATTTTTTTCGTAAGAAGGATCCAAACAGGCCATCCAACATCAACCTTAAAATGATGCATGGAGTCAATAAAATTTCCATAGCCATTTTTTTGGTGGCCGTACTTTATTTGATTTTGAAACGTTTATTTTGAACATCGAGTCTTTTAGAAGCTACTGCCTTTTGAAAAAAGGTGTTACCGAAGAGTTTCCTTTTGGAGAAGAGACGTTGGTTTTTAAAGTGATGGGAAAGATGTTTGCCCTCACGGATGTGGAGCAGTTTGAGAGCATCAATCTGAAGTGTGATCCGGAGCGGGCGGTTCAGTTGCGGGAGGAATTTCCTGCCGTACTTCCGGGGTATCACATGAATAAAAAGCACTGGAATACGGTGCTAATGGATGGCAGCGTGGGAGATAAACACCTTAAGGCCTGGATTGATGATTCGTACAACCTGGTTGTAGCGAGTTTAAACAAGGCTGTCCGGCAGGAATTAGAAGGCTTATAGCCTGATTTTCAGTATTTTGCATTAGCGTTAGATTTCTTACATTTTTCGGATTACTTAGGTTAATTAATTAGTTTTGTTGATTGTGATCATCCATAAGGAATGACCCGGGCTTTACTCTTAAGCGCAGTACTGATTCTTGTACTGAGTTCTTGTACTCAGCGCCTTATTTGCCCTGCCTATCAAAGTGCATTTATTTACGATAAGCCAACCCAAAAGGAAAAATTTGTCTATTATAACGAAAGCACTACGCAACCACGCGAAGTACTTGCCTCCTCAGACAGTAAAGTGATTACCCTGCCTCCGCGCGATTCTACCTGGGCAAAAAGTGTAGTGATGCCGGGGCCAGCCTTGCCCCAGGTGAGGCGGGTAAAGAAGGATCGCTATTTATTACTGCCGGAAAAATCGTATAAAAAAACATTGAATTCTTTGCGCACGGTGCAGATGAAACCTGTTTATCCTAAGAAGGCAGATTCGCTTGATATTGCCGCTGCATTGGATAGCGCTGCCCGAAGTGTTACCGATACACTTACTGCTACGCAGTCATCGAAGCCGGCTCCGGCAGTGGATAGCGCTTATGCAATCACGAAAACAAAGGAGAAGTATAATGTTGATCAGGATAACTACATGTGGTACTTCCGTGATTTGCTGGTGCTGCCGGATGTGCGGGCTGCTATGCAGGAAGAAGGTGAGGTGAGGGCTTCGCAAGCTAAGACAGAGAAAAAAGCAAAAGGCGGATTCTTCAATAACCTCTTTAAAAAGAAAGACAAAACTAAAAACGACTCCACGGCTGTGGGTTTAGATTCAGAGCCGGCATCCGATGCTAATGCCGAGAAACCAAAGAAGAAGGGTTTGTTTAAAAAGAAAGATAAAACTTCTGCTACTGATCCTAAGAAAGCCGATCCTGTGAAGAAGGAAGAAGAGGACGATGGGTTTTAATGGTGATTAAACCGCAAAGGCGCTGAGGTACGAAGAAAATTCATTTGCGCTTTCCATGAGGCGGGAATTTTGTTGGTGAGCCTCCCTATCGTCCCTCGCGCAACACCAACATAGGCGAGGAGTGTGAAAACTTGTCTGCGAAGCCTTTAAAAGTCTAACCTAAATGTCCACAATTTCAATCCACTAACTGGTTCTGTCAATTCTCTAACAACTCTGAAACCAAGACCTTTATAAAAAGACACATTCGTTGGCTCTGCTGTTTCTAAATAGATAGGTACTTTTGTTAATCGAGCTTTATCAATTACGGGCTTCATCAATGCTTTTCCCATACCTAATCCATGAAACGAAGGAGCAACTCCTATAACCATTGTGTACCAATGAGATTCACTTGCGTCTTGTTTATGATATGGGTCTAAAAAATCCATAACAGAAAAAAATCGGCTTGTTGGTTCTTCACCTAAGATTTCCGGAAGTCTTCCAAGTCCACCTTTTTCAGCTTTTTCAGGAGTTACATCTGTTTCTTCGGGACGAAGCCATACAATAGCTCCCTCTGAATTTTCTGTGGTATAAACTTCTCCAAACATAATTCCATATTGAAGAAATGCTGCGAAGTGTCCAGATGATTTTTCTTTCCGTTCTTCTTCGTTAGGAAAAACATAAGTTTGAAGTGGGTCTTTCATAAATGCTTGAGCAAGCGAGTCAGCTGCATTTTTTAGATGACTTTCTGACATTGGTTGAATAGAATGATTCATAGTTTTGTCAATCATTATTTTTTGTCTCTTCGACTGGCTTGTATTGAAATCTCGCACTCTCTTTCCACTCACCATTGTCCACAGAACGTTCCTCTAAGAAATCAATCCTTTCTTTATTCGGTTTCATTGTCACTCTCCACTTAACAAGTTTTTCAGCAGTCTGTCGTTGTCCATCAAATATAAATTTATCATTAACCCACTGTCCTCTCAGTGTCCTACTATTCCCGCTACCGTACAAACCATAGTATACATAAGTCTTTTCCAAAGCTGAGTAAGATAAATAGCTAACTGAATTGTCAGCTTTGTCCTCTTTTGATGTCGAAACGCACTGAAGATGATTTCCTTGTATCCAATCACATATCTCAATATAAACTGTTTCGCTTCCGTCAACTGTCCACTTTCCTTTTATAAATGAAAGTCGTTGTTGTTCTGTGGTTAGGCTATCACCTTGTCCAAAACAATTAAGATAAACCAGTAATAATGTTCCGATTAAAATAAAGTATCTCATATTATTTTTGAGTTCTGTGTTGTTCTAAAAAATGGCTGCCAACACCCGAATATACGCAATTGCGCATATTTCGTATCCTCCAACAAGAACAAGAAGCAAAAACCCCCGCTGCATGGGCATTTTTTACTCGCGTGTCGCTTTTATCGGGAGGCTAAGAAGTCTCTTCCCGCCATTGGTTGGTGTTGCGCGGAGGGAACCCCTTGCCCTTGTTGGTGTTTCGGGTTGGAATGAGCACGGCTCACCAACAAGGATTTCCGTGAACAACTCTTTTAACCCAAACCTCATCACATTCATAATTTATTCTTTTCTATTTCAATTTCAATCTTGAGACAAAGTTGCTTGTATCAAAGAATACTGGAAAAGGCGGGAATTTGTTGATGAGCCTCCCATCGTCCCTCGCGCAACACCA
>CAZNRJ010000260.1:0-6037 GCA_964574945.1 uncultured Ohtaekwangia sp.
CTTTTCTAAGTAAGCTGTGAATGGTCCAGTTAAATTTCCTGAAATGTAAACTGCTTGAACCTCCAATGAGCCAAAATCAACTACCCGACCTTTGTCATCGTATGAAACAAGAACATAGTCAATGTTTCCTGCTGATTTACCATATTTGTCTTTTAATCTGACCTCACCCACATGTGTCCAAGTAGCTTTTTTGTTAAAAATGAAACCAGCTGCATCGCTGATTATGCTCCAGTCCTCTCTAAATCTTATTGGGCAAATGACTACCGGCTTTTCCTTATGGTTTAAACAGCAAACACCTAAAGGAAACTCGATGCTATTCTTAGTGCAATTCGAAACTATGTTATTGAATGGGCAAAGTTTATTCTCTCTATATCTCTTTGCTCTTGCCGACTCATTCTTTATAGGAAACCCAAAGACTTCTGCCAAAGGTTGGGTAGGTGCTTTTTCATCAATCATCCTTCAAATTTAATCAAATATCGCGGTTTGTCGACCCCGAATTTTGTCCCGTACCAGAGTTTTTAATGTCTGATTGTCAACTGCTTGATTTATTGAATGCTCGTTCAGCGGGATTTAGGTGTCTGACAACTGGGTAGACTGATTTTTGAGATTCCAATAAAAAATTGAGTTCTTCTTTTTTAATTTGAATTAAGATTGGCAACATGAAAATCAAACCTTCACAACCGCCTTGCCATGCACTTTTCTGTCTAACAAATCCTGCAAAGCTTGTGGTGTTTCTTCCAATGAATAGATGCGATGGATGTGTTGTTTGATTTTCCTTTCTTTCATCCACGTAAGTAATTGCGTAAAATTTTGCATGCTTTGTTTTGGCTCGCGCTCGGCAAAGCTGCCCCAAAACACACCTACAATGGAAGCACCTTTTAACAAGGGAAGGTTAGCAGGGAATGAAGGAATGGTGCCCGAAGCAAACCCCACTACCAGGTATCTTCCGCGCCAGGCAATAGAGCGAAGGGCAGGTTCTGCAAGCGCTCCACCGATAGGATCATAGATAACATCCACTCCTTTATCGTGTGTTATTTCTTTTACGCGCGCACGCAAATCTTCAGTTGTGTAATTGATCACATGATCAGCTCCTTTTTCTTTGCACACTTCCAATTTCTCAGTTGTGGAGGCAGCAGCAATCACCGTAGCTCCCATTAGTTTTCCCAACTCAACAGCGGCCAAACCCACTCCGCCAGCAGCGCCCAGCACTAACAAAGTTTCGCCCGATTTTAATTCGGCCCGGTCTTTCAATGCATGATAGGAAGTACTATAGGTATATAACGTACAAGCTGCCTGTATGAAATCCATTTCGCCCGGCACTTTAAAAACACGGTTGGATTTAACTACAACCTGTTCGGCAAAGCCGCCCCAGCCACATAGGGCCACAACATGATCACCCGCCTTTACGTGCGTTACCTTTTCGCCAATGGCTGAAATTATTCCTGAAACTTCGCCACCCGGAGAGAACGGTAGCATTGGTTTGAACTGATATTTATTTTGGATGATGAGTACATCGGGGAAATTAACGCCACACGCTTTTACTTCAATCAAAACTTCATCGGCTGCAGGTGAGGGAATTGGCGCTTCCGTCAACGTTAATGTTTCGGGCAATCCATATCGGGTACATAAAATTGCACGCATATTAGCCGAAGTAATGATGAGTGAATTCTTATTTACGGAATAGCTTTTTCAGTAGTCCTTTCTTTTCAGGTTGCGCTGTTAGTTTATCCATTGTCGTGCGCAAGTGAATAAGAAATGCATCATCCTTTACGATATAGGCAACCACTTTCATTTTAGAAGTCTGCTTTCGCAGGATATCCTCATTAATGGAAGTGATGTAAATAACCGGGATGCGTGAAGTTTTCTTGCGGATCTCTTTCAAATATTCCAGGCCGGTATTGTCAGGATCGTTCAGGAATAAGTGATCTAAAATAATCACGAAAGGTTTTGCGGTATCAAGCGCTTTAAGGGCGTCTTTTCCGGAGAGAAACACCTGGGTTTCGAATTCAGGCATTTGCTTGAAATGACCTTTCATGAAATTCAGGTAGACGGGATCATCGTCAATAATAAAAACCAACTTTTTCATGTAGTAAATATTGCGATTTTATAGTTAATCCCTAAACGAAAGACCTTTCAAAAAGTAAACCATGTACTATAATTTATTAATTGCTTTAAATTGCAATAACAAAAAAATCTACCCACCATGTTAAATCGCAGAAAATTTATTCAGCTCACAGGCGCATCGCTTGCAGGGTTAACGATAACAAATTCACTTGCAGCTTCCCTTGCGGAAAGCAAAAAAACCTGGGGCGTGCAACTCTTCACCATCCCTCAAATGGCTTCGAAGGATTTGAAAGGAACGCTAAAACTACTAAGTGAGATTGGCTATAAAGAAATTGAATTCTTCGGCCCATACTCTTTTAGTGCAGCTCAAACCATTGAATCCTGGAAACCCATAGCCGCTCAATTGGGAATAGAAGGCAATGCATTTTATGGTTATACTTTGGCGGACGTGAAACAGATGCTTGCCGATTACGGATTATCAACACCTTCGGTTCACCTTGATCTTAACACCATGAGAACGAATCTTGCCCCGGCTATGACCGAGTTGAAAGCGTTGGGGACAAAGTATGTGGCCATCCCTGCGCTTAACAATCCGGCTGACCGAAGCACGTTAGATGATTTTAAAAAACTGGCCGATGAATTTAATGTGATCGGAAAAAAGATGAGTGACTATGGGTTAACCCTTACGTATCACAATCATGGGTACGAGCATTGGGTGAAAGACGGGCAAACTCCCATGGAAATCCTGTTGAAGAATACCGATCCGAAGCATGTCGCTTTTGAACTTGATATTTTTTGGATGACGGCTGCGGGAGCAAGCCCCATTGAGTTTCTTAAGAAGTATCCGGCCCGGTATAAGCTGTTGCATGTGAAAGATGCCCAGGAATCCGTTCGCTTTTCAGGAGATGGAACTACACCTGATCAATGGATGTCGTTATTCCCTAAAATGGCCGACCCGGGAACAGGTGTATTTGATATTGAAGGAATTGTTAAGCAGGGAGTAGAGTCAGAAGTAACTCACTTTTACCTTGAACGCGATCTTACCCCTGAACCCCTGAATACGTTGAAAAACTCCTTTGAATATTTTAAGAAGATTTAAGTTCGTTTTTTAACCACAAAGACTCAAGCCTGCCTGCCGGTAGGCAGGGGCACTAAGGTTTCACTAAGGATTTACAACAAATGCGAACTTCGTGTTCCTTCGCGTCTTGGTGACTTAGTGGTTCAAGGGAGATCTAAAAAATCCAAAGGAGAATTAACAAGATAAGCAATGCCAAAGCAGTCCATTTAAGTGTATTGGAATATTCAGCAAATTCATACCCGCAAACAGGGCAGGTTTTACTTTTACCGTCAACTTCCATGGCGCAAGCCGGACACTCTTTCTTTTTCAACCTTTGCTTAATTAGTGACGTTATGAAAATAATTTAATTCACTGTCAGACTGAGTTTATCGAAGTCGATCGGAGCACAAATAATAGCAACATCAGTTAATTATTCAACCACTTAATAAATTTACCCCATAAAGTTTTGGGTGGAGCCGCAACGGTTTTTGTTTCCTTTTCTACAGGCTCGTCATATACCCGAGCCGCCTTTGTTGGTTGCCCAGTTTTTACTTTGCTCAGGTAATGCATTCTTTTCTTTTCCTTTTCGCGTTCCAGCGCTTCCTTTCTTTTTTCTTCTGCCTCGCGCTCTTCCCGTTCGCGCTGCATGGCAATAGGATTTTTCCACTCCTTTTGATTGGGCTGCCTGTCCGTTCTGGTGTTGCGCCTGGTAGCCGGTCGTGATTTGATTTTTTCTTCTTGCTCCGCAGTATCGGTTGTTTCAGGTTGAGATGCGGGCTCTTTCTTTTTAGGTTCGGGCAATTCAATTTTACCCAACACCTTTAAGCCTGTCAGTTCTACTTTGGGCGCTTTTATTAGTTCAATTTCTTGTGATTCTTCAGGCTGAATATTCTCTACAACAACTTCTATTTTCTCTTTAACCTCTTCGGGTTCTGAAGTAGCAACTACAGGAGCCACTTCAATCACCGTATCCTGATTGCTATCGGGATCAGCTTTTGATTGTGTTACAATTTCCTGCAGGCGTTCGGGCGCGAAATAAGTTATAATGGCTGTTACATGTTCATCCTGCAAGCGGGCGTTAGATCCTTCTTCCAGGTGAATTTGTTTTGTGGAAAGAAAATCTACCAGTTGTGAAGGTCTCACCGAAAGCTTTCTGGCCAATTGTCCGAGTCGCATATTTAAAACTTAAAATTGAGTTGCAAATATACTTGGTTCTGAATATCCAGAAAACAATAGGTTAAGCTCACTCAGGCTTTTGACGCCACTTTTTCTTTTCGCTGTGTTGTTTTTTATTTTTTAGTCGGGTTTGCTTAGCTGCCTTTCCGGGCTTGGTGGCTTTTCGCACCTTCTTAACGGTAAATGCTTTAATGAGAAGCTGCTCTAACTTTAACAGGACAGCTTCCTTGTTTCCAAGCTGCGACCGTTCATCCTGCGAGGTGAGAATCAGGATGTTTTCTTTCGTTAGCCGGGTGTGAAGTTTGTGGAGGATAACTTCTTTTTGTTCTTCGGTGATTGATGATTGCAATACATCCCACTTCAGTGTGACTTTTGTGTTCACCTTATTTACATTTTGTCCGCCCGGTCCGCTGCTGCGCGAAGTGGTAAAGTCAAATTCATGTAAAATTTCTTCTATTCCGGGTCGTGCTAAAGACATACTGGCTTATGGATAATCAAAGATATTACAGTTAACCATCATCTTATAAAATAGTCGTTGTGAATGCGCAAAAAATATGTGACCTTGAGTAACATAAATCGGGCAGAACATGAAGAAGTATTACTTCCTGCTGTTGTTGGTGCTGCACACGGTCTTTGTATGCGCAAACTCCATCCTGATCCCGATGGATGATGCGCAGCGAAACCATCTGAAAGCCTATGGCCTTGCCTATTATGCGCTCAAGCAAAACATGGAAGTAGATTGGTTAATGAATTACAGGGGCGGAAGTTTTCTTATTGCCTATTCCCCTGCAATGCAAAGTGAGTGTACCATCCGGGGAATCAGCTTCGAATTGCTCCCGAGCGCAAAAACAAATGCTATCCTTACGGAGATTGCAAAGCCGGAAGTGAACATGAATGTGATGCGGTTGGAAACTGCCCCCAGGATTGCCGTGTATTCACCAAAAAATGAATTGATAACTGACGATACGGACGCTGTGATTCTTGTACTTGATTATGCCGAAATCCCATACACCATTTTATATGACGAAGAAATAGTAAAGGATGAATTGGTTAAGTATGACTGGTTGCATCTTCATCACGAAGATTTTACAGGGCAGCATGGTCGTTTCTTGCGCAGGGAGTCAGCCGTGATCCAGGCAAAAATTCAGGAGGCAACAGCTTCGCAGCTTGGCTTTAGTTCAGTAACAGAAATGAAACTTGTGGTTGCCAAAAAAATAAAAAGCTTTTGTGCCGGTGGAGGTTATTTGTTTGCCATGTGCTCGGGCGCTGAAACATTTGACATTGCGCTGGCAGCGGAAGGCTCGGGCATTTCGTTCCAGGACTTTACGATGGATGATGACATGAGCGGGTTTGATTATACGAAAAGTCTTGCCTTTGAAAACTTCACGTTAGAGCCACCAACCAGTCGCAGGTTTTCGGATATCAATACAGGCCACCCTGATTTTTTTCAATCGGGCACCGGTTATTTTCAATTGTTTAATTTCTCTGCGAAGTGGGATCTCGTTCCGTCCATGCTCACACAAAATCATGAATATTCCATCAAAGAATTCAGCGGGCAAACAACTTCCTTCAATGCCGGCTTAGTGAAGCCCGAAGCGCTTGTACTTGCCGAAAATAAAAATGCCGGCAATGTGCGGTATCTCTATGGTGAATTGGGGCGTGGACATTGGACCTACTACAGTGGTCACGACCCGGAAGGTTTACCGGGCTGGCGCAGGGGAGCTACAGATCTTTCGTTAC
>CAZNRJ010000261.1:0-6026 GCA_964574945.1 uncultured Ohtaekwangia sp.
GGAATGGTAAAACCAAGTTACAGGATTTTAGGAACATACATATCCAAAAACTGGTTTCTCATTTCATCGTTGGTTCCCATTTTCACTTTCCATCGCATGAGCACTTCCGTATGTGCAGAAATTTTGTCGGAGGGACCAAAAAAGTGCATCATCGGGGGCCACCATCTGTTCAACGCTTCCTGAAACATTTGCCTTTGTACAGCGGTGCCGGACGCTAAATAAATAACACAATGATGACCGTACTTTAAGTGAAATGATTCTTCCGCACAAATCCGATCTAACGCGCGGCAATACGGACCATAGCTTCCTTTTGCATTTGCCAATTGATTAACAATAGCACCGGCATCTACCAGCCAGGAAATAAAACAACAGTCGGCCCAGGTGAAAGTTGGGTAGTTGAAGATGTTTGAATATTTCGATTTGCCATTGATTAAATCTTCAATCATTTTTTCGCGCGGCTTGCCCAACGTTTCGGCAGCGCTATACAGAAGTTGTGCGTGTCCTACTTCATCCTGCACTTTTGCCATCAACGACATTTTCCGTTTGAAGCCCGGAGCCCGGGTAATCCATGTGCCTTCCGGTAACGCACCAATTATTTCGCTGTGCGCATGTTGTTCAATCATACGGATTAATTGCTTGCGATAGAGTTGCGGCATCCAATCCGTAGGTTCAATTTTCTCACCTCGTCCAATTCGCGCTTCAAATGCTGCCAGTAGAATAGGATCTTCATTGGCAATGCTATCAGTCTTGATACCTTCAAAAGTATTTCCGCCACCGTACATAATGATTGATTTAGTTTGCCTAACAACCGTTTGCAAATATAACAAGGCAGACTGTAAGAAGGTTAATTTCTTACTTTAAAAACCAAATAGAATTGGTGATTAGTTTTGCTTCAAGCCATTTACCAGCATATCGGCTAATTGCTGGCCTAAATCATTGGGATCAATCTTGCTGGATGGATCGTACCAAAGCGGCATCCAGTTGAGTGATGAGAAGAGTGTCATTACTGCCAATTTTTTGTCGATCCTGTCTTTGAACTCGCCTGTTCGGGCACCTTCTTCAATGATTGCCTTAAACCGGTTTATGTAATTGATGCGCAGCAACAAAAAATCACGCAAGTAGGGCTGGCTTAGGTGCCGATGTTCATTCATAAACACAGCGGATGCAGTAAGGTCTTTGGCCATCACCTGAATGTGACCTATAATCCCTAATCGGAGTTTGTCCGTAGAAGTCACATTTTTGCTCTCAACATCGGCCAGCGATTTTCGGAATTCGGCAGCCATATCAAAGCACAAACTTTGAAGGATTTCTTCTTTGGATTTTATGTGCGAATAAAGACTGGCAGCTTCAATACCTAATTTTTGAGCAAGATCGCGCATAGACGAAGCCGCGTAGCCTTTCTCACGAAACAATGCGGCTGCACTACGAATAACTTGTTCCTTACGGGATAAATTTCCTACTCCTTCCATGGTCTTTATACTAAAATCAAAGGCTAATTTAATTAATTAAATTTGATAAAAATCTGTGCCGACCAAAAATGAAGTTTAATTCTGTTAAAGAATATTTTTACAAGCTGAATAATACCGGGTACCAGCTCATGATGGTACCGTTAATAGTGTTCATTGGCTATTACGCTCAGTCATATTTCTTTGATACGAAACTTAAAATAGAAATACCTGAATTTGTTGCCTACCTGCCGTTTGCTTTTCTGGGGCTTGCGGTAATTGTGCTAACGACTGTTCAGTTAATCTTTAAGAATAAAGTCCGGAAAGTTGCCAGCGAGGTCGGGTTAGGGATAAAACTTGAAAAGGCAGGTTCGCTGCTGAAAACAAGAATGATATGGCAGGCGTTGGTTGCATTACTAATGCCGCTTGGATTGGTTCTCACGGATGAAAAGTCATTTATTATTCTTTTTGGCCTTACGCTGACCTGGTATTTTCTTCATTGGCCAAATCCAACGCAGGTCTCAAGATTATTGCATCTGCGAGGCGATGAAAAAGAAATGGTATTAAGCAGGGGCGAGGCTTTTAAGTAGATTCCACGCAAAGACGCTAAGCACGCAAAGAATTCACTCCAAATTTTCCCTTAGCGCCTTTGCGTGAAATAAAATCAGAACGTTATTCCAAAACTAAAGGCATTTAATTTGGGTCCTTTGTTTTCGATGAAGAGTTCATTTAAGTCGTAGTTGAAGAATAGGTCAACATCATCGAAGCCAAGTTGCACACGCATGCCATATCTAAAGTTGTTCAGATAAAAGTTATCACTATCATGTGGTTTTTGTGTATCGCCATTCTCAACAAACTTTCTTTTACTGTGACTTTCTATCCGATATCCAATGTAAGGCCCTGCTCCAATTCTAAATGAGTCTGAGTTGTGACCATCAAACACACTTGGCTTTCTGCGGTTACTGCCAAAGTCGAGCATGGGAACAATGGATGCATTTATATAGGATGCTGTTAACTTACTCTTTATAAATTCAGCCTCGCGCGTATCTTCCGTAAACACCACGGACTGATCATCTTTCGAAATTATGGTTGCATAATTTTGGAATTTGAAGTTATACCAACTTACACCAAGGCCCCACTCAACAAAAAACTTATCAACAATACGGGTACGCTGTACTGAGTTGAGACCGACATACCACGATCCCCAGGGTTTAACAGTATACAAGGCATTGTCCTGATCCGGAAATTTTCCATCTGATAAATAATTGTTGGTGCCAAGGTCGAAATTGAAGGAGCTGTAGGTTCTTTTCGAATGCCGGTTCTTTTTGCTTTTAATAACAGTCCAATTTTCTTCGTCCCAATCATCATTATCATCAATCACCTGGGTTTCAGTAACTGCTTCTGCAGCGGCTGGTTCTTTTAGATAATCAGCAGCAGGCTTTTGGATACCCGTTGTATCCCTTTGTTCCAGTTTGGTAATCATGTCATTCATTAGTGCCTGGAAATCGTAACTCTTCATGGTCTCCAGGTCTTGCTTATCCTTAATGGCAACAATGATTTTACTTCCTTCACCAACTTTTATAATCACTGTATCTGCAGGTTTATCCTGGGCTACACTCATTGCGCTCCAGCCCATCAACAGGCCGGCCAACATCATTTTCAATTTCATACAATTGTCTATTTAATTTCTTTTTGATTTATCTTTTTTAAAATCGAGGGCAAAGAGTTCGTTCTTAGCCATGCGTAATCCACCTAACTCGGCATCGCCATTTTTTATATCCAGCGCCTTATCCCAGATTTTTTTAAGGGCGGGCTTTTCTTCTGTTGCTTCCGCGATGGCAGTTTTGGTTGATGGAACCGGATCTAATGTAAATTCTATTACAATTGGTTTTTCAGTTTTGGCAACTGCTTGTGTAACTTCTGCGGTCTCTGTTTTAATCAGTTCTGCTTCTACAATCGCCAGGGTTGGTTCAGGTTCATTAATAATTGGTGCCGGGGGCTGTTGAGTTATTTTCTTTTTCCCTTGTTGAGTAGTTTGTTTCTGTTCCTGGTAGCTATTTGAGGCAACCTGTTGCACAGATTCTTCTTTTTGCAAAGTAACTTCGGGTGCTTCCATAAGCTCCGGAGTTTTTTCGTTGGGCACTACTTTGTTTGTTGCAAGTCCCGCTTGTTCATTTTGTTCTGATTGCCAGTAGAACCAACTTCCGGTAAGCAGTCCAAGCAAAACAAAAACAGCAGCAGCACGCCATACGATTACAAACTTATTTTTTTTTGAGAGACCGGATTCAATTCTCGACCATGCCCCGGCAGAAGGTGACATAGAATGATCGGCCAGCTTGCGGCTAAATAATTTATCAATTTTGTTACTCATACCTGTTCAGTTTTTGAGTCAATACGTTGTTCTGTTTCCATCAGACTTTTTTGTAGTGCTGTCCGTGCACGGCTGAGTTGGGATTTGGAAGTACTTTCCGTGATGCCTAATTGCTCAGCAATTTCTTTATGTGAGTATCCATCAATCGCGTACATATTAAATACAATCTTATACCCGGAGGGAAGTGTTTCAATTAACTTCATTAAGTCTTCTGCTTCCAATTGGTTTTCTAACTTGTTGTAATCGGGTTCGTAACTGGCTGCTTCAATTGCAGTTTCCAGGTACATGTTTTTATGTTTTCTTAAATAACTCAGCGCTTCGTTTACCATTACTCTCCGCATCCAACCTTCAAAATTCCCTTCCCCCGTGTATTGATCAATTTTATCTAAGATTTTGGTAAAGGCTGTGATCAATACATCTTCGGCCTCCATTTTATCTTTTACATACCTGCAGCACAGGGCATAGAATTTCGATGAATACTGCTCATACAGGCGTTTTTGTGCCTCGCGATTTTGTCGCCTGCAGCCTTCAATCAACTCTTCGTCTTTAGCGCGGTAAATCTTAAATCCCATTTAAATCGCAATCACTATCAAGATGCAAAGTAACGGCAGGAGGTTGCACCGGGTTGTAAACAATTTGATAATCTTTATTTGATCCCTTGAATGAACAGGGCTTGGCCGTCAAATTCCGGTAAATAATTCAACTGCCTCTAAATATTCCGGGATAATCGTTTTCCATCCCATGGCCTCAATTTTATTGGCCAGGGCGGTAGAACTCGCCAGTTCGCCATGAGTGATAAAAACCATTTTAGGGCTTTCCTTAAAATTGCTTAGCCATGTTAGAATTTCTTTTTGGTCTGCATGTGCCGAAAGACCATGAACCGTTTTAACATGACATTTCAGAGGCACTTGCTCACCAAATATTTTTATAAAGGGTTCGCCATCCTGAATATGCCTGCCCCGTGAACCTTCTGCCTGGTAGCCTGCTATAAGAATTGTATCATTTTCATTTCGCAGCCGGTGAAACAGGTGATGCAGTATGCGGCCCCCGGTTGCCATGCCGCTTGCTGAGATAATTATGGCTGAGTGGTTAATATCATTTAACGCTTTTGAGCTCTCGCGGGTGTTGCAGAAATGAATCTGGGGTGAATCAAAAATACTCATCAGCCGGTTTCCCACTCGTTCTACTTTTATTTTATGTTCGTTGCCATGCTGTTCGTAAAGTTCCGTTACACTAATTGCCATGGGGCTGTCAATATAAACAGGCAGCATTGGAATTCGCTTACCGGCCATAAGTTGCTGAAAGTAATATAAAAGGGTTTGTGTTCTTCCAACAGCAAAAGCAGGCACCACGATGGTCCCTTTATTCCTAACGGCTTCATTAATGATTTGTGTCAAATCTTCTTCAACCTGGTCCATGGGATTAAGCCGGTCGCCATAGGTTGATTCCACAATTATAATATCGGCCTCCGAAAGTGCTTTGGGTGGATGCATGACCGGATCGTCATAGCGACCCAGATCGCCTGAGAAAATAATTTTCTTTGACTGGTTCCTGGTTGTAAGTTTCAGTTCAACAATGGCCGAACCAAGAATATGACCTGCGTTGTAGTAAACGAGCGATACATTTTCGAACACCTTGGTTTCTTTTTCAAACCGGATGCTGTCCACCAATTCAAAAACCCGTTCGGCATCTTCCATGGTAAAAAGCGGTTCTGGTTTACTGTGCTTCGAGTATCCTTTTTTGAAAGCAAACTGGGCTTCTTCTTCCTGTAGTTTTGCGGCATCGCGAAGCATGATCTTCATTAAACCGTTTGTTGCATGGGTGCATAAAATGCGACCGTGAAATCCGTCTTTCACCAACCGGGGCAAATACCCGATATGATCGATGTGGGCGTGCGTAATGATAACGGTGTGAATAGTGGCCGGGTCAACGGGCAACCGTTCCCAGTTGCGTAGTCGCAATTCTTTTTGTCCCTGGAACAAACCACAGTCGACCAGGATTTTCCTGTTATCAATTTCGAGTACATATTTGGAACCGGTTACACTTTGTGCTGCGCCAAGAAATTTTAATCGCACATTCATATCGATGTAGTAAGTACACCGAAATGTAGGTAAAAAATAAGGAGACCGACAGGTAAAAAAATAGCTAAAGATTCTTATTCTTTTGCGGAGTCTCGCTTCGGACTCCGCAATTGATCATATTTTTAATAA
>CAZNRJ010000262.1:0-2019 GCA_964574945.1 uncultured Ohtaekwangia sp.
GATTTTAAGTGGAATGCATTTAGAAAAGTATCCTTTTACGGACAGATTGTGCTGGATGAATTTCTATTGGACGAGGTGCTGGCGGGTGATGGCTGGTGGGCAAATAAGTATTCGGTCCAGGGTGGTATAAAATATATTGACGCGCTAAGCGTCTCTAACCTTGATTTGCAGTTCGAATTTAATGCGGTGCGGCCTTATACCTATTCACACTACTCGCAGTACGGCAGTTATAGTAACTATCGTCAATCGTTGGCACATCCAATAGGCGCCAATTTTACCGAGTGGGTCGCGATTGTCCGGTATCAGCCATTCCCTAAGCTTAACCTCTCGGTTAAAACATTTTATGTAAAAACAGGTCGCGATGACGTGGGAGAAAATTGGGGTGGAGATATTTTGAAAGGTTATCAGAATCGCCAGCAGGAGTATGGAAATACGATTGGACAAGGACATGCAAACTCTATTTTCTTTGCGGATATCACAGCTTCCTATATGTTAAAGCATAATCTTTTTATTGATGGCAAGCAAATCATAAGGCAAAGTAAATGCGACTTGCCTTCGTATAACTCAAATACTTCACTTACTTCATTAGCTTTGCGCTGGAATATTCCGCAGCGTTTGTATGATTTTTAGCACTGTTTACATAATCGGATGAAAGATTTTTTTCGTGTATTAGGATATTCCAATAGACTTGTTTCCAGGTTAGTTCAGTTTTTTGGTTTTTCTTTTTTGGGAACATTGTTTGGAGCGGTTACTATTGTTGTGGCCATTCCTATGCTCAATATTCTTTTCGATAAGGTAGAAAGCGCACCAACTCCACCACTACCTGCTTTCGAGCTTTCCAGTGAATACGCCATTAATGTTTTTCAACACTACTTCTTTACTATTATCAATGGAGAAGGTAAGGCCCAGGCATTGTTGTTTGTTTGCATTTGTATGGTTGCCATGCGTTTGTTGGGCAACCTGTTTGTTTATATAGAGCGAGTGGTTGCATCGAAGTTGCGGGTAAAGATAATTCGTAACCTTCGAAATGATTATTTCAATAAAATAACTCAACTCCACATTGGTTACTTTAACAATCAACGTAAGGGAGATTTGATTTCGCGTTTTACTAATGATGCCCAGGAAGTAGAAAATGCGATTGTAAATAGTTTGAAGGTGGTGTTTAAAGAGCCGGTAACCATTATCGTTTATTTTATTTTGTTGTTTGCTATTTCGGTTAAGCTTACGTTGTTCACCCTGGTGGTTTTGCCTTTAATGGGCGGGGTTCTTGCCGAAATTGTAAAGCGGTTAAAACGCCAGGCCAAACAAAGTCAGGAGTCGTTAGGCCGCACGGTAAGTATCCTGGATGAGACGTTTAGTGGCATGCGTGTGGTGAAGGCTTTTAATGCACGCAAGTACATCTATGAAAAAATGACGAACGAAAACGATCATTATAGTCGCGTTAATTTATCGATGGCTTATAAAAACGAATTGGCTTCACCGGTTTCGGAGTTTTTAGGGATCGTGATTGTGGCTGTTATCTTGTACTTTGGGGGGTTGTTGATATTAAGTGGCGAAGGTGAATTGGAGGCCAGTGCGTTTATCGTATTTATTGGTTTGTTTGCACAGATTATTCAACCTGCCAAATCATTTTCCAATGGTATTACTTCCATGCAAAAGGGCATTGCATCTGCTCGTAGAATTTTTGAGATTATCGACACGCAACCTGTTATTAAAAATAAAACCAATCCTTTACCGCTCAAGTCGTTTGAAAAAAGCATTGAGTTTAAGAATGTAAGTTTTGCCTATGAGTCGGAGTTGGTGCTAAAGAATATTAACATCCAAATCGAGAAAGGAAAGACCATCGCTTTAGTAGGTCCATCGGGTGGCGGTAAGTCAACCCTTGCCGATCTGGTGCCTCGCTTCTATGATCCTACCCAGGGACAAGTAGAAATAGATGGAGTATCCATTACCGAATATGAATTAGGCATGACTGTGACCGAAACGCGACCGGCTGACGAACGCATCGATCCGGAGACC
>CAZNRJ010000262.1:2029-5992 GCA_964574945.1 uncultured Ohtaekwangia sp.
ACCATTTTCAACAACATTGCTTTCGGAATGCCCAATGTAAGTGAGGAGAGTGTTATCCAGGCGGCACGCATTGCCAATGCTCATGACTTTATTGTTCAATCTGAAAATGGCTACCAGACATTGATTGGCGAACGCGGCTCAAAACTTTCCGGTGGCCAGCGGCAGCGGCTGAGCATTGCCCGTGCAGTACTAAAAAATCCTCCCATTCTTATTTTGGATGAAGCAACTTCGGCATTGGATTCTGAGTCTGAAAAATTAGTTCAGGAAGCGTTGTTTAACCTGATGAAAAACCGGACTTCTATTGTGATTGCCCTCAGGTTGAGCACGATTCAGCATGCTGACGAGATTGTGGTAATTCAAAACGGGGAAATAGCACAACGCGGCTCTCATGCCGAATTAAACAGTCAGGAAGGGTTATATCGCAAATTAGTGTCCATTCAAAGTGCAGAACGCTAAGGATCGATTGAGAAATAGTGATGCAAGGTTTTGGGGCTGATTGCAATTTTTGCTTTAATCGAAAAAGCCTAAGTTTGTTGCTGATAAACGATGTATAATGAATCAACGCAGGCGTATTTTCTTTGCAATTTTTGGAGGGTATCATTTGATCATTCTCTTCTTCACATTCTATCTCGGATCGAAGAATATTGATTTTGGCGTGCTTGCTAAATTGTACGCTAAAATATCCATGCTAAAGTATGGTGCTATTCTTGGGCTAACGTTATTCCTGGTTGATTTAGTGTGGAATTGGATTGAAACCAGGAATGCAGAGAAAGAACAGGAAGCCTTGCGGTTGGAAAACAACACACTAAAAGCTAAAGTCTACGATTTTCAAGAAGCAGCAAAACCTGTGGTAAAGGAAACTCCACCTTCCGATTCCGGTAAATCACTATGAGTTATGTTTCGCTGATAGCGGCCGAACTGAATCAGGCAGCCGATGTACTTCAAAATTTTTTGAAGGATGAGAGTAACCTAAAAAGCATTGAAGCAGCTGCCAAAGCAATTTCAAATTCTATTAAGCAAGGGGGCAAAGTAATTTCGTGCGGCAATGGCGGCTCGCATTGCGATGCCATGCATTTTGCCGAAGAACTTACCGGGCGTTACCGCGATAATAGAAAAGCATTGCCTGCCATTTGTGTGAGTGACCCAAGTCATCTCTCCTGTGTGAGCAACGACTATGGCTATGAGTTTGTCTTCTCACGTTACATCGAAGCCCTCGGAAATAAAGGTGATGTGTTGCTGGGCATAAGTACCAGCGGAAACTCCGCAAACATTATCAAAGCTGCTGAAGCTGCAAAGGCAAAAGGCATGACCGTTATTATCCTTTCGGGAAAAGATGGTGGTAAGCTGGCTCCCTTAGCCGATATTGAATTGCGTGTGCCGCACTTCGGCTATGCCGATCGTATTCAGGAAATCCACATCAAAATTATTCACATCTTTATTTTATTGATTGAGAAGGAAGTGATTGGGTAAAATCGAAATTCCTCAAATAATGCTATCTTCGTTAAAACTCATTATGTATGGGACGAGAAGTAATATTGAAAAAAACCATAGAGGGTTTAACAAAATTGCCAGACCTTAAGCTTTTAGAGGCATCTGAGTTTGTTGATTTTTTATTAAGCCGGCTCGAAACCAAGTCGCTGGTGGATGAAATTGGTATCCTTGCTTCAGAGACTGATTCATTTTCATTTTTGAATGAAGATAAGGTGGTTTACAATAAATCAGATTTAAAAGAGAGCTATAAGTGAAGGGCGATATTGTTTTGGTTCCATTTCCATTCACTGATTTAACAGGCAATAAACTTAGACCCGCAGTCATTCTTGTTGAATCAAGAGATGATGTAATAGTTGCCTTTATCACATCTCAAGGAAAAAGGGACGATGATTATTCTATTAAGCTGGATGTTTCAGAAACAAACGGTTTGAAGGTTAATTCGCATTTGCGTTTAAACAAAATCACCACCTTGGATAAGGATTTAATTGAAGGAAAATTAGGCGTTCTTATGCTTCCTGAAATTGCGCTACTTGATAAGATACTTCTTAAAATGTTAGACTTAAGATTCTTGGATAAGGATGGTAGCTAAAACCTTTGGTGGCGCAGTGTATGGAGTGGATGCCCGCACAATTACCGTGGAGGTGAACGTAACGCAGGGCAAAGATTTTCACATGAGTGGCTTGCCCGATACGGCTGTGAAAGAAAGTCAGCACCGGGTGGAATCTTCTTTTAAAAGCCTGCGGTTGTTTATGCCGCGCAACAAAGTAGTTGTCAATTTAGCGCCTGCCGATTTACGCAAAGAAGGAAGCGCCTACGATTTACCCATCGCACTTTCTGTGCTCAAAGCTTCCGCACAAATTGAAGCCGTTGAGTTAGATAAATACATCATCATGGGCGAGTTGTCGCTGGATGGAATCTTGCGACCGATTAAAGGCGTGCTGCCCATTGCCATCCAGGCACGCAAGGAAGAGTTCAAAGGATTTGTGTTACCGAAATCAAATGCACGCGAAGCAGCCATTGTAAATAATCTGGATATAATAGGCGTGGAGACGTTGCAGGAAGCGATCGATTTCTTTGAAGGCAAATTAAAGATTGAACCGCTGCGCATTGATACGCGCGAAGTATTTCAAAGCAAGATCAACGATTACGATTCGGATTTTAAAGATGTGCAGGGCCAGGAAAATATTAAACGTGCGCTTGAGATTGCTGCTGCCGGTGGGCATAATGTAATTATGATTGGCCCGCCCGGTGCAGGCAAAACGATGTTGGCAAAACGCCTGCCTTCCATTCTTCCCCCGCTTACGCTGAACGAAGCATTGGAGACAACCAAGATTCATTCCGTGGCCGGGAAAGTAGGAGCCGATGCAACATTGTTAACTACGCGACCTTATCGCAGCCCTCACCACACAATTTCTGACGTTGCCTTAGTTGGTGGCGGAGGTAATCCACAACCCGGGGAAATTTCATTATCACATAATGGCGTTTTGTTTTTAGATGAGTTGCCGGAATTTAAACGAACGGTGTTGGAAGTAATGCGCCAGCCGATGGAAGAAAGGCGCGTTACCATTTCGCGCGCAAAAATCTCGATTGATTACCCTGCAAACTTTATGTTGGTGGCAAGCATGAACCCGTGCCCGTGCGGATATTATAATCACCCTGAAAAAGAATGCGTGTGTGGCCCGGGTGTGGTGCAACGGTATTTAAGTAAAGTGAGCGGCCCGCTGCTCGACCGCATCGACTTGCATGTGGAGGTGGTACCCGTAAGTTTTGACCAGATGACCACGCAACGCAAAAATGAAACGAGTGACGAGATTCGTGCGCGCGTGGTGAAAGCGCGTGCCATGCAAAGCGAACGCTTCAAAGATCAAAAGAACGTGTATTGCAATGCCATGATGCCCGCTAACATGGTAAAACAAATTTGTGAAATCAACGATGCCGGGCGCACATTGCTCAAAACAGCCATGGAGCGCCTCGGTCTCTCAGCCCGCGCTTACGACCGTATTTTAAAAGTCTCGCGCACCATTGCCGACTTAGCCGGTACTCCTGAAATTAAAATCGAACATCTCGCGGAAGCGATTCAATATAGAAGTTTGGATAGGGAAGGATGGGCGGGGTAATTATTTATGACCTACCTTACAAGAGCATTTAATATGGCAACCCCACGTTGGGCCCAGAATTTTGAATTGTACATGCCGGTTCTAGTAAAACCTATTAAAGAGAACTTAAATGGGATAATCACTTCTTGATTCACCTTTTCTCTATCAACTTTTCCAGGCTCTAAAACATCACTATTTCTAATGTAGAATGCAAAATTTAATACTGCCTGATCTAAATCAGTGTTTATTCCTCTAATAATTTGCGCTTTTGAAATTTTCCCTTTTGGATCAATTTGGCATTTGAGAAGAACTATTCCGTAATCGTTATTTTTGATTGACTCAATTGGATAAGTAATTTTCTCTTGAAACTTTCTTT
>CAZNRJ010000263.1:0-5951 GCA_964574945.1 uncultured Ohtaekwangia sp.
GTTATTTTAATTATAACAACCGTTGGACAAAAGTATGCGCAGTATATGCCACCGCTTACATTCCTGACTTCCGGGTAAGCCGGGGTTTGATCAGTCAGATGTTTAACAACGACAAACTGCTTCAGGAAACAACTGCCTGGGTAATCTACAACAAGAGCAAATCAGATTACCAGACAATTTCTGATCGCCTCCCCTATAAAGACAAACGCTTCCTTGATTCCTCCATAGAGAACAATCAATTGCTTGACGGATTAGATGACGGGTTCTTCTTATTTATAGAAATGGTGATGTTGATTAAAAAGATTCCTGTCTTCGATCACATTCAGGGAAAAGTACTTAGTGATTTGGCCGACAAAATTTTGCCCATCACGCTTAAAGCGAATGAAACCCTGAACATTCAGGATGCACAGGATACGCCTATCCTTATTATGGCACATGGCACTGCGGTTTTGAAAAACAATGCGCTGGACGTGATGCACATGAACCCCGGCAGTGTGTTTGGCGATTTGTTTCAGGAAGGACCAACTCCAGCGGTCACAGAGATACACGCAACGGAACGATCCGTAATCTTTAAAATTAACCTGGTCGATTTCTATTTTGTGCTGGCCAATCATCATGAACTGGCTCAAGGACTCATTCATAACATTACCGAAAAACAAAACCAACCCGCAACTTAATTTTTTAAACATGGCCTTTGAAATTGACGTACTGATCACGTTTGCCGAGAAAGACAACGAAGCCGCTCAAAAAAGTGAGCAGGGTTGGGTGTCGCAATTCAAAAAATTTCTTGAGTTGATGTTGTTGCAGGTGCTGGGGTCCAAACCCAACATCGTCCTTAAATCAGAATTTGATACAGCCACTGCACCGGCCCTGAATAATGCAGCTATTTTGGTTTCTGTGCTTACTTCGGAGTTTGTGCAATCAGGGCGATGCCTGGATAATGTGGAAACTTTTTACAAGGCTACCGAATCATCTAAAATCAACCGGGTGTTTAAAGTATTAAAAGCACCCTTAACGCTACAGGAACAACCTCCACGCTTGCGCGACCTGATTGGTTACGACATGTATCAACTCGATACAGAAACCGGCATGGAAAAAGAATATTCCGATTTCTTTAGCCAGGAAGCTGAAAAACAATACTGGATGAAGTTAGTTGACTTAGCTTATGATATCCATGATGCACTCATGATTTTGAATGAAGGCAATATTAAATCGGAAGTAAAAAACATTTATAAACGGAAATCAATTTACCTCGCGGAAACCGGTCACGATATTTCAGTTCAACGCAACATCATTAAGCGCGAGTTGCAGCGTCATGGTTACATAGTGCTGCCAAAAAATACATTACCGACACAAGCCAGCGAATTAGAACGCGAAGTAAAAAAGGATTTAGCCGAGTGCTCACTCTCTATTCATTTGGTGGGAAGTGCGTATGGTGAAATCCCGGAAGGCGCCAGTCGCTCTGTTGTGGATATTCAAAATCAATTGGCCGCTGCTACCGCTTTAGAAAAAAAACAAACCAACCAGGAATTTTCACGGCTCATCTGGATTTCGCAAAACCTGAAGAACGCCAGCGACAAACAAAAAGCTTTTATCGATACCATCAAGCGCGACACCGAAGCGCAGGAAGGTGCCGAGATTCTTCAAAACCCATTGGAAGATTTTAAGAACATTATGCGCGAGGAACTTTTAGAAGCGCAGGAACGGACAAAGGCTGATGAAACAGGTGGTAAGTCAATTTATTTAGTGCATGACAAAATTGACGACAACGAAGTGAAACCCTTTCGGGAAGTGATTGAAAAATCCGGATTCAAAATATTGCTGCCCGCATTTGAAGGTGAACTTCTTGAAGTGAGGAAACAACACATCGATAACCTAAGAAATTTTGATGGCGCCATAATCTTCAAGGGCAAGGTAAACGACCAATGGGTACGCATGAAGGTGCTTGACTTATTGAAAGCCCCCGGCTTTGGACGGAAAAAACCCATTCAGGGAAAAGCATTGGTAGCTACCGGGAATACAAACGTAGATCAATATAAAAATCAAAACATGACGCTGATCTCCGGAGATAAGAATCGTTCGCTGGAGACACTGAAAAACTTTTTAACAGAACTAAACTCATAAAATATGAGCCAGATAGACGATAATCAAACAGGCACCCTTGTCGGGACAAGCAATCCTTTTCCGGGATTACGGCCTTTCAAGATTGAAGAGAGTCACCTGTTCTTTGGCCGCGAAGGCCAGAGCGATGAAGTGCTCCTCAAACTTTCGAAGAGCCGGTTTGTGGGTGTTATTGGTCCTTCAGGAAGTGGTAAGTCTTCGTTCATTTATTGCGGGGTGCTTCCCATTTTGTATGGTGGATTCTTAACAGATTCCAGTCCTAATTGGGAAGTAATAGTTACCCGCCCCGGTGCCGGCCCTATCGATAACCTGGCTGAATCATTATTGAAAACTGTTAAAGATTATAACACAGCCGACAATGACGACAAAAAAATAAAGCGTACGATTGTTTCAACGCTGTTGCGAAGCAGTTCCCTTGGATTAGTGGAAGCCATCCAGCAATCACGCAAAAAAGAAGACATCAACTATTTGATTCTTGTCGACCAGTTTGAAGAACTTTTTCGGTTTAAAGACAGCACCGATCCCAACTCAGTAAACGAATCGTTAGCATTCATCAATTTATTGATGGAAGCGGTGAACTATGAAGATGCTCCCATTTATGTGGCCGTTACCATGCGGTCGGATTTTATTGGGGATTGCGCCCAGTTCCCGGAACTGACCCGCAAGATCAACGACAGTCACTATTTGATTCCACAAATGACGCGCGATCAAAAGCGCAGGGCAGTTGAGGGGCCGGTGGCCGTTGGTGATGCAAACATCACTCCCAGACTTGTTCAGCAATTGCTAAACGACTTGGGTGATAACCCCGATCAATTGCCAATCCTTCAACATGCGTTGATGCGTACATGGAGTTATTGGGCGCTGCATAAAGATTATGATGGCGAACCGGTTGATCTTAAACACTATGAGGCAATTGGTACCATGTCGGAAGCTTTGTCGCAACACGCAAACGAAGCCTATGACGAATTAGATGAAGATCAAAAACGCATTTGTGAAATCCTGTTCAAAGCCATCACTGAAAAACGCGGTGAGAACTTTGGTATACGCAGGCCAACCCGCTTAAATGAAATTGCATCCATTGCCGATGTATCGGAAGGTGATGTAGTTGAAGTCATTGAAAAATTCAGGGAACCCGGTCGCTCCTTGTTAACACCTTCATACGGAATTGAACTCGGCTCCAAATCGATGATCGATATCTCGCATGAAAGTTTGATGCGGATTTGGGTGCGGTTGAAGAACTGGGTAGATGATGAAAGTGAGGCCGTGCAAATGTATTTGCGCCTGGCCGAAGCGGCTGGTCAGTACCAGGTAGGCAAAGCCGGCTTATGGCGCCCACCCGATTTGCAATTGGCGCTTAACTGGCAGGCGAAACACAAACCTACATTGGTGTGGGGCCAGCGTTATCATCCCGCCCTTGAGCGAACCCTCATTTTTTTAGAGTATTCAAAAAAAGAATTTGATACCGAGCAGCGGATAAAAGAACTCGAACAGAAGCGCAAGCTGCAACGCGTTCGCGTTACCGCGATTATATTTGGTACTCTTGCGGTTATTGCGCTGATCGCATTTGTGTATGCATTTGTGCAACAAGCGGAAGCAAAGAAACAAGCCGATCTTGCTATTTTAAACGCTGCTGAAGCAAATAGACAAAGGGTATTTGCGGATGAACAAAAGGAAGCAGCAATAGCTGCACAAAAAGCAGCTGAAACTGCACAAAAGGCTGCTGAAGAAGCTCAGACAGCTGAGGCAAAACAAAGAGCAGCAGCCGAACAACGAAGAATTGAAGCTGAGGCCGCAAAAGCTGAAGCAGAGAAACAAAGAATAAAAGCTGATGAGAATGCGGTTGCCGCTCGAAAAGCGGAAGGCGAGGCAAAAGACAATGCCAAGCGCGCAAATGATAATGCCGAAATCGCGCAACGTGAACGCTACCTCGCAACAGCTTCGCGCATGGCAATTAAGTCAAAAGAATTAGGTAACGATCCCGAGCAAGAAGCATTGGTAGCCCAGCAAGCTTATTTGTTCAACAAGAAGTATGATGGGTATCCCTACAACAGCGATATCTATAGTGGTCTTTATTATGCTTTGCGCAACAACAATGAGCCGCTTACCAAAAGCCTGGAAGCTCATAAAAATGGGGCAGCCCGGGCCCTGGAAACGCATGGCAAGGGGAATCATATTTATTCGGGGGGTAGTGATGGACAAATAATCCGCTGGAATTATTCGGGAAATCAATGGAATGCAGAAGTCATTATGGACAACTCAAAGCGGTCGGGGCCTTATCTTGTTTACACGTTAGATACAAGTCCTGATGGGAATTTATTAGCTGCGGGAGGTTTGTATCCAGTGAATAGCGCTGCCAATTTCATTGAGCTGTACGATCTTCAAAATATTGGCAAAGGCGCAAAGAAAATTACCGGGTTTATTTCAGACATAGAAAACATTCACTTTACGCCTGACGGTAAAGGGTTATATGCACGCGATAATTCCGGCTTCAGCATCCGTTACTCCGACTTAAACACTGCCAAAGAAGTAATCAATTCGAAAGAAAAACTTACCGCCCTTGACTTGAATGATAGCGGAACCACCCTGGCAGGTGCCGGGGCAAATGGAACCCTTTACCTGTGGGACACTAAAAATTACGCTGTTACAACTCTTAAATTACCCAAGAGCCTGACCGCAGTAAAATTTGCCCCCGATGGCAGGCAACTTATTGCCGGAGACCGCGATGGAGTTTTGTATTTGATCAGCAATGGACTACTGGTTCGTACGTTACCCGGCCACTCCTCAGCCATCGCAGATATTGAATTCAATCATGCAGGCACCTTTATGGCCTCCGCCAGCAGGGACCATACGGTAAGGTTGTGGAATTTCAATGAGCTATCGCAACAACCCATTTTATTAAGTGACCATGACTGGGCATGGAGTGTCGCCTTCACCCCGGATGACTCCCAACTGATGGTAGGCATTAACACTGTGAAGCAACAGGCAACCAGTACCGATCAAACCATCCATGCCTATCCTACCAGTATTGATGTAATGAAAGATATACTCTGTAGTAAAGTTACCCGCAACATGACAACTGAAGAATGGATAAATTATGTTGCCAAAGATTTGGACTATGAAAAAACCTGTGAAAATTTTCCGGGTGCCCAACTAAACACCCCATCACCAAAAAAAGCGGGAAAGTAAACCATGAAGAAAATTTTAGCAGTATTGTTTTTTGGAGGCATCAGCCTGACTTCCTTTTCGCAAGATAGCGGTGCCAACTGCGCACAGACATTGCGACTGGCACAGTCTGTTTATGACCAGGGCAGGTTGCATGAGTTGGAAGATATCATTAATAAGGGTTTGGCAAGCGGAGGCTGCGATCAACAAACCATCGTAAATCTTTATAAGCTTTTAACGCTTGCCTACATCTACCTGGAAGAACCCGCTAAGGCTGATGACTCGATGCTTAAACTGTTACAAACAGATCATTACTTTGAAATAAACCCTGCTGTTGACCCGGCTGAGTTCGTTGCCCTTTATAATACCTTCCGTACAAAACCCATTTACCGCATCGGTGCCAAGTTAGGAGTTAATGCAAGCCGGCCAAATGTAGTAGAAGCTGTTACTGCTATGGAAATTTTACCAGGCAGTGGATATAAAAACAGCATTGCTATTCTCTTTGGTGGTGTTGTGGACGTGCCGTTGAATGATAGAATGACATTACATGGTGAACTGCTATATCTCCAACGCAAATTTGAACTTATACTTAATGTGGAGAGAGGGTTGGATGAAGCCGGAAATCCAATAATCAATTCATATGAAGGATTTGAAACACAAAACTGGTT